>CAZXNY010000306.1:0-3828 GCA_964642205.1 uncultured Caulobacteraceae bacterium | reverse complement strand
ATCGCGACGACGTTCACGGGCGACAATTCCCTGCGCGGGCGCCCCATGGGCCGCATCCTCAACCCGCTCCGCGAAATGGGCGCGTCGGCACTCGCCCGCACGCGCGACCTCCTGCCCGCCACCATCCGCGGCGGCGGGCTGAAGAAGATCGCGTACAAGACCCCGGTCGCCTCCGCGCAGGTGAAGTCGGCGGTGCTGCTCGCGGGCCTCCAGGCTGAAGGCGGCGCTGAGGTCATCGAAGCGGAGCGCACGCGAGATCACACTGAACGCATGCTGCGCGCGTTCGGCGCCTCGCTCACGGAAACCCAAACGCCGGAAGGCTGGCGCATCACGCTCGCACCGGGCGCCAAGCTCAAAGGCACGCGCGTCCGTGTGCCGGGCGATCCCTCCTCCGCCGCATTCCCGCTCGCCGCCGCGCTCATCACGCCCGGTTCGGAAGTGACGGTCGAAGGTGTGCTGCTCAATCCGCTGCGCATTGGCTTTCTCGAAACGTTGAAGGAGATGGGCGCCGATGTTCAGATCGCGAACGTGCGCACCGAGAGCGACGAACAAGTCGGCGACGTCACGGCGCGCTTTTCATCTTTGCGCGGCGTCGAGACGCCGCCCGAGCGCGCGCCCTCGATGATCGATGAATATCCGATCCTCTCGGCGCTCGCGGCGTTCGCGAAGGGCCAAACCGTGATGCGCGGCGTCGAGGATTTGCGCGTCAAGGAAAGCGACCGCATCGCGCTGATGGCGCAAGGGCTCACCGCGTGCGGCGTGAGCGTGAGCGACACGCCGGATTCCATGACGGTCGCCGGCACGGCCGGCGCCAACAGCCGCGTCGCGGGGGGCGCTGCGATCACCACGCATGGCGATCACCGCATCGCGATGAGTCACCTCGTGCTGGGCCTCGCTGCGGAACGCACCGTCAGCGTCGATGAAGCACGTATGATCGCGACGAGCTTTCCAGGCTTTGCGCAATTGATGCGCGGCCTCGGCGCGGACATCGCGGAAGCCTAATTCCGGCGCCGATCTATTCACATCGATCCGTATACGAAACCGCAACTCCTGCGCGCCCGCGCCGTTCTTAGAACGGGCGGAGCACAACGGAGCGCAGACCATGCAAGTCGCAAAACTTCGCGTTCGTACCGATGCAAACGGCCTTGTTCCCGCCGGCGAATATTTCAAGCGCCTCGCCGAAGCGCTGCGCGAAGCCAACGAAGTGCAAGCGCGCAAGGAAGCGCAAGCGAGACGCCGCCGTTCTCTGCACGACGATTGGCGCGCCGGCCTCGGCGCTTAAGCCGGAACTGGCGCGTGCGCGAGGCGGCGTAGATCCGTGAAAAGATAAACGCACGCCACGATCGTCAGCATGCCGAAGCCGGGCACCAGGATCGCAGTGTGTGGGCCGACAGCGTGCGCAAGATAGCCGTACGCGACAGCGCCAAGCGGCCCCGTCGCCATCAACGTCAGCGTGAAGATCGAGAGGATGCGCGCACGCGCAGCCGGCGGCGCGTGTTCTTGAACGATCCCACGGCCGAGCGTCATCGCAACGCCGCCGCCAAGGCCCCACGCAAAGTTGAGTGCGCACAAGACCCAGAACGGCGCCGGAATCGCGCACAAGATGAGCACGACCGAGCCGTTCGTTAGCGCCGCGAGATAGATCAGCCCGCGCCGTCGCAGCATCCCAATGCGCATCAGCGCGAACGCCGAAATCGTCGAGCCCGTCCAGAAGCAGAGCGAAAACAGCCCGAGCGCGCCGGCCACTTCCGCACGCGCGTCCGGCGGGAAATAGCTCTGCACGATCAACGGCAGCAGCACGAAGAAAGCGCCCATAAAGCACGCGCCCATCGCCATCGAGCAGATCATCACCGGCGCAATCGCGCGTGACGAAAATGCCGCAACGAAGCCGCTTCCGATCTGACGCCCGACATGCACGATCGGATTGCCCGCGATCGCGGCGGCCTCGTGTTCGCGCGGGCGCGGATTGAAGCGTGTCGCGGAGAACGCCGCGAGCGCCATCAACCCCGCTTGCCCGACCAGCAGCGCGCCAACGCCAATCACCGCAGCGCCAGCCGCGAACGCCATACCGATCAGCTGCCCGCCAAATTGCGAGAGCGACGCCATCGACACCGCGCGCTGCACACCGTGAACGCTCGACTCCGGCGCCATCAGGTTGAGCATGGCATCACGCGCCGGCGTTGCGAACGCACTCATCACGCCAACGACAATCGCGTAGGTGATGACGAGCTCATAGGTGAGCAGCCCGGAGATCACCGCCCCGCCGAGCAGTGAGAACGTCACCACCGCGATGCAGCACGCGGCGATCACCATGCGCTTGCCATCGACACGGTCGGCGACGAAGCCGCCAAACAGGATGAACAATGCCGTCGGCAGCTGCAGCGCCATCTGCGCGTAGCCGAACCGCACCTCGTTCTCGCCGAGGACGACGCGCACGAGATATGGAAACAGCACCACCTGAACCCCGAACGCCAAGAACCACGCAGCGTTGGTGAACAGGTACGCGCCGAAATTCGTCTGCTGCGGCGGCTCTTCGTCGGCCATCAGCTCCTCCCACGCGAAGCATGGGCTACATCGCCAGCCGGCGCGAGCCCTCCCGCTACGTCTCCCGGGAGCTTCCCTCCGCGCGCCGCCGCGCTAAGACCGCGCCATGATCATCGCGATCGACGGCCCCACCGCGTCCGGCAAAGGCACGCTCTCGAAGCGCCTCGCGGAAGCCTACGCCCTGCCGCGCCTCGATACTGGAGCGCTCTACCGCGCCGTGGGCCTTGCTCTGCTCGACGCGAACGCCGACCCGGCCGACTCCGCAGAAGCCGCGCGCGCCGCCGCCGCGCTCGATCTCACCGCAATCGACGAAGACCGCATCCGCACCGCGCAAGCGGGCGCAGCCGCCTCCGTCGTCGCCGCGCATCCGCAAGTGCGCGCAGCCCTCCTCGCGGCCCAGCGCGCTTTCGCCAGCCAGCCCGGCGGCGCGATTCTCGATGGGCGCGACATCGGCACCGTGATCTGCCCGGATGCTGACGTGAAACTCTTCGTCACCGCGAGCTTGGCTGCCCGCGCCGAGCGGCGCTGGAAGGAGCTGGCGGCGCGGGGCGAGCCCATTGACCTCGGCGCCCTCACCGCCCAGATCGAGGCCCGCGACCAGCGGGACCAAAACCGGGCCGACGCGCCCCTCAAGCCCGCGCCGGACGCGCACTTGCTGGACACCACCGCCCTCTCTATAGAGGCGGCCGTGACGGCCGCCCGCCGAATTATCGACGCGGCGTCCGCGCGCTCCTGATCCGATCTGATCCGATTAGGGGCCGTTGTCGTTCCAAACCCTCTTTGGCCGCCCATTTCCGGCCCCTTGAGGGGCTGGCGCGGTCCGTCATGCCCTTCCATTCGCGGCGTTCACGCGCCGAGACCGCCGGAGCCAACCGGTCGGCCATTTTTTATTTGGAGCAGTACCGCAGACATGAGTTCTCTCGCCCAATCTCAAAACCCGAGCCGCGATGATTTCGCCGCGCTCCTCAATGAATCCCTGTCCTCCCAAGGCATGGTTGAAGGACGGGTCATTCCCGCCACCGTCGTCGGCGTCGAACATGACTTCGTCATCGTCGACATCGGTCTGAAGACCGAAGGCCGCATTCCGCTTCGCGAGTTCATCGCGGAAGACACGCCCGAAGCGCCGAAGACCGGCGACATCGTCGAAGTCTATCTCGATCGCATCGAAAACGCGCTGGGCGACGCCGTCGTCAGCCGTGAGAAAGCGCGCCGCGAAGAAGCGTGGACGCGTCTCGAAAAGAGCTTCACTGCGCAAGAGCCGGTGCAAGGCGCGCTCGTTGGCCG
>CAZXNY010000305.1:0-3844 GCA_964642205.1 uncultured Caulobacteraceae bacterium | reverse complement strand
GTGATCGGGATGATCGTGAGCGCGCCCGCTTCGATGCCAAGCGCACGCGCCAGCGCATCGCGCGCCAAGCCGGTCTGCGCGAGCGAAAGGGGCGAGCCGCGCGCGCCGATGCGAAGCCTCAAACTCATGCGCCCGGCTTACGGCAGCGCGGCGTGCGGCGCCACGCTCCCCGTGTCTTTTGGCGCGTGCACGCCTAGAAAGCCCGCACATGGAGAATGAGCGCCCACTTACGATCCTCGGCATCGAGACGAGCTGCGACGAGACCGCCGCGGCGGTGGTGACGCTCGGGCCGGGCGGCCCGGTCGTGCGCGCCGATGTGGTGCTGAGCCAGGTCGCAGCGCACGCGCCCTATAAGGGCGTGGTGCCCGAGATCGCCGCGCGCGCGCATGTCGAAGGGCTCGATGGAGCGATCGCGGCGGCGATGGCGGAAGCGGGGATCGGCTATGGCGCTCTCGATGGCGTGGCGGCGACGGCGGGACCGGGGCTGATCGGCGGCGTGATGGTCGGCCTCGTTACCGGCAAGGCGATCGCGATGGCGCACGACCTGCCGCTGATCGCTGTGAACCACCTCGAAGGCCACGCGCTCTCGCCCCGGCTCGCGGGGCCGGTGACGTTCCCGTACCTGCTGCTGCTGGTCTCAGGCGGGCACTGCCAGTTCGTTGCGGTCCTGGGGCTTGGCGACTATCGCCGCCTCGGCTCGACGCTCGATGACGCGCTCGGCGAAGCATTTGATAAAACAGCAAAATTGCTCGACCTCGGCATGCCCGGCGGGCCGGCGGTCGAGGCGCTCGCGGCGCGAGGGGATGCATCGCGCTATGCGCTGCCGCGCCCGCTACTGCGGCGCGAAGGCTGCGATTTTTCATTCGCTGGTCTGAAGACAGCCGTCGCACGCGAGGTCGAGATGCTCGCCGGCGCGCCGAGCGAGCAGGACAAGGCCGATCTCTGCGCCGCGTTCCAGGCGGCGGTGCTCGACGTCGTGGAGGACAGGACGCGCCACGCGATGGACGCGTTCGATCCGCTCTGGGGGGCGGAGGGGCGTTTGGTGGTTGCGGGGGGCGTCGCGGCCAACAAGGCGATCCGGGCGCGTCTCGAGGCCCTCGCGGGCGAGCGTCGGTACCGGTTCTTCGCGCCGCCGCTCCGGTTCTGCACGGACAATGCGGCGATGATTGCTCTGGCGGGGGCTGAACGCTTGCGGGCCGGGTTCAGCGACGGCCTGGACGTTGCGGCGAGGCCGCGGTGGCCTCTCGACGAGGCCGGCGCGCTATCGCGCCCGACCCATAAGGCCGGGCGCAAAGGCGCGAAGGCTTAGGCGACGATACGCGCCGCGAGCTGGACGATCGGGGTCGCCGCAGCTGCGACGAGTGCGATCGCCACCACAACGGTCATCGTGCGGGTTGCGAGCAAGCTGGTCATGTCAGCCTCCTTCCAAAAAATGCTGATGTTGCAAGTGCGAACATCATTGTGCGGTGCAGTAGGTACGGTGTTTGGGTCGTTAACCCAAGGCGCGCGTCCTGGCCCCAGCCATGCAGAAACGGATCGGAAATTCTAAATTTCCCGCCATTAATGCAGACAAAAAGGCGGGCGCGAAGAGGGCAGTCTTCGCGCCCGCAGCAACCGCGTCGACGGGGGTGTCGGCGCTTGGGGGCGGCCCCGCCGCGGTGAGCGATGCGGGACCGTAGAGCTGGGATTAGGCGACGACTTGGGTCGCGATCGCGATCAGGGGCGAGGCGGCCACCGCCACGAGGGCGAAAGCGGCGAGCACGAAAGCCGTGAAGGTGATCGGGGAAACGTGGGCTTGGTTGGTGCGGGTCATTGGTCTTACTCCGTCAGCGGTATGCAGCCTATGTAGCTGATCGCTGGCGGATGATCAATGAATAAATCTGGTTTTATTCACTGATCACGAATTCGTGATCGCAGCGGCTTTTCCGGCGGTCGCGCCGGCGCGCGCGTAAAGCCCGTTCAGGAGGAGATCGAGCACGCCGTTCAGCTCCCGCTCCAGCTTGGGGAGGGTGAGCCGGGAATACATTTGGGGCACGCTGAACTTCATCAGGGCGGCCTGCATCATCTCAGCCGCGAATTCGGAATCGCACGGGCCGAACGTGCCGTTGGCGATCCCCTCATCGATCATGGCGCCGATGAAGACGCGCTCGGCGGCCAAATTCTGGTTAGAAAACAGCGGCCGTTCGCGTGAAAGCACCTCGGCCACTTCAAGGATTTTCGCGTTCTTGCTGATCATATCGAAGCCTTCGCGCATCCGCGTGACGAAGACCTCGCGGAGCCGCCATTCGACCGGGCGATCCGTCCGGCGGGCGATGGCGGCGAGTTCGGATTGCTCTTCGGCGTAGTGTTTGCGCGCCATCGCCTCGGCGATGTCGATCTTGGCCTCGAAGAAGCGATAGATATTGCCGGGAGACATCCCGCAATCGGCGGCGATCTCAGCCATGGTGGTCTTGCCATAGCCGTAGTGCATGATCCTGGCCGAAGCGGCCTCTAGGATGCGATCGCGGGTCGCTGTCTTTTCATCCATCCCCATTTGGTAGGGGGTTTCTACTGAACATTCAATGAAGGATTCAGCTGTTTTGACAGAAAACCGGGCAATCGAGTCGCTGGCCGTGGTGGGCGGAGGCGCCTGGGGCACCGCCTTGGCGCAGGTCGCCGCCGTGGCTGGCCGACGCGTGACGCTCTGGGCGTTTGAAGCCGAGGTCGTGGCTGGGATCAACGAGGCGCACAAAAACGCCGCCTTTCTGCCCGGCGCGACGCTCGACCGCTCAATCCGGGCCACGAGCGATCTCGCGTCCGTGGCTAGCGCGGATGCGACCTTGCTCGCCGCCCCAGCTCAGCACGCCCGCGGCGTGCTCCGCCAGCTTGCGCCGGCCCTGAAGCCGGGCGCGCCGCTCGTCCTGTGCGCCAAGGGCGTCGAGCGGGACACGCTCGCTTTGATGACGGAGGTCGCGGCCGCCGAGGCGCCGGGCGCGCGCATCGCCGTGCTCTCCGGGCCAGGCTTCGCAAAAGACGTCGTGCGCGGGCTTCCAACGGCGACGACCATTGCGTGTGCGGATGCGGCGCTTGGTACGGCGCTCGTCGCGGCGCTCGGCCAACCGCGCTTCCGCCCGTATCTCACGGACGATCTGATCGGCGCCGAGATCGGCGGCGCGGTGAAGAACGTGATCGCGATCGCGTGCGGCGTCGCCGAGGGGCGCAAGCTTGGCGAAGGCGCGCGCGCCGCTTTGGTGACGCGCGGCTTCGCGGAGCTCGTGCGCCTCGGCGTGGCGATGGGCGCGCGAGCGGAAACGCTTAACGGTCTCTGCGGCCTCGGCGACCTGGTGTTGACCTGCGTCTCGCTTTCCTCGCGCAACACCTCGCTCGGCGCCGCGCTCGGGCAAGGGCGCGCGCTGGCGGATATCGTCGGCGAACGCCGCTCTGTCGCCGAAGGCGTGGCGAGCGCGCCAGCGGTTGCGGCGCTCGCGGCGCGGCACGGCGTCGACATGCCGATCTGCGCAGCCGTCGATGCGATCCTCGCGGGCAAGCTCAGCGTCGATGCGGCGATCGACGGTTTGCTCGCGCGCCCGTTCAGCCGGGAAGATGCATGAACCCGGCCGCGCCGCGATCCGGCGACGTGTTGGCGAACGAAGCGGACGTGCCAGAAGCCGGCGCGATCGTGCGCGACTTTGCGACCGGCGAGGCGCGCTTCTCTCTATTGCTTGCCAAACGCGATGGCGTGGTCCGCGCTTACGAGAACCGCTGCCCGCATGCCGGCGCGCCGCTAGAGCGGATGGACGGGCGCGTGCTGGTGCTGCAGGGGCGCTTCATTCTGTGCACCGCGCACGCGGCGACATTCGCGATT
>CAZXNY010000304.1:0-3845 GCA_964642205.1 uncultured Caulobacteraceae bacterium | reverse complement strand
GGCACGCAATGCATCGCGCGTTGATGCGCGCCGGAATCTTCCAGCTCCTTGAACCACACGCCCTTCATGTGCTGGCCCGAGTACCAGGCCTCGTCCTTGGCGTTGCCGAGGCCCACAACCGCGCGGCATTGCGCGCCGACGAGATCATCGGCCGTCACGCCCACAGTCCAGCCAAGGCGCGACGCCTGCCCAACGATTTGATCCAACGTATGCACCGCCTTCGGCCGGCGAATCCGCGGGATCGCCTCCATGTCTTCGCGCTTTTCGTAGAGCTTCATCGCAAACGGGATCGAACGAAGCTTCAGCGTGCGCTCCAGCGCGCTCGCGACATCGGCATAGTCGGTCATGACGCTTTCTTCCGGTTCGAGAACGCCGCGATGCGTTGCTGCATGTCCGGCCCTCTGCCGGGATTGTTGTACACCTCGTGCGACAGGCCCGCCGGCAAACTCATGCCGTCCGTTTCGAGCGTCAGCTTCTTATTGGCGCGATGGCTGAACCAGGAATTTTCCAGCGCGCTTTTCACAAACGCCTCGACGTCCGTATCGAACGACGCTTCCGGATAGCAGATGTTCGCGAGCCCCATCGCGGCGGCTTCTTCGCCGGAGTAGGTGCGGCACGTCACCATCATCTCCATCGCTTTGGCTTGGCCGATGCGGCGCGGCAGCCTTTGCGAAAGTCCCCAGATCGGCGTCAGCGCCCATTTCGCGTGCGTGTCGGCGAACTTCGCATTGGAGGAGGCGAGGATGATGTCGCCCGCGAGCGCGAGTTCGAGCGCGCCGGTGTAGCAATGGCCGTGCACCGCGCTGATCACCGGCTGCGGCAGGTTCGCGAGCGCCTCGATCACGTGGCTTTGAAAGTTCGCGCGCGGCAGTTTTTCACCGGTCGCGATGTCGCCGAGATCGTGTCCCGCTGAGAAGCATTTGCCGGCGCCGCGCAGCACGACGATCCCGATCTCGGTCTCGTTCGCGAGCGCCTTCACATGCGCCGCCAGCGCTTCGAACACCTCGACGTTGAGGCTGTTCAGCTTGTCCGGCCGGTTCAGGATCAGCGTCGCGCAGCCGTCCCTGTCTTCCCGCAGCACCAGTTCGCTCATGACGTTTCCCCTATGTCGTTTCGCCGACCGCTCTTTGATTGACGCGCCCGGCGCCCGGGGTTATTAGCCCCGCCTTCGTCTCGAATTCAGAATATCCGGAACCAATGGCCAATACCTCGTCCGCCAAGAAAGCTATCCGCCGTGACGCCCGCCGCACCGCGGTGAATAAGGCGCGCCGCTCGCGGATCCGCACCTTCTGGCGCGCCGTGGAAGAAGCCATCGCGTCCGGCGACGCGGGCAAGGCCGCCGCCGCCCTCCGCCAAGCTGAATCCGAGTCCTCGCGCGGCGTGACCCGCGGCGTGCTCCACAAGAATACGAGCGCGCGCAAAGTGTCGCGCTTGGCCAGCCGCGTGAAGGCCCTGGCCGGCGGCAAGTAAGCCGCAACAGCGGCCCGGGGTGACCCAGAGCGCCCCATTTCCGGCCCCCGGAAACCCGTTCTAGACAAGCTTTTGAGGCCCGAAACGAGGCGTCCGCAGGGCGCTTCGGGGTGCTCTGATTCCGGACGATTTTCGTGCGAGATGCAGCGCTGCGCCATATTCGGGCAACGCCAGTTTTTATAACAAAAACAATAGCTTGTTTGGATACCAAATCTTCATCGTAGGTCCCCCGGGATATGTCAGATTCGTGCTTGATTTCGCCTGACCCCTGGACCTAAAGTCCTCCCCAGACAGGCGAGCGATCGTCCGAGACCAGCCGATTTCGAGAAGACGCGGAAGCGTCGGGGCCGAACATACGCGGTTCCCGAGATTGCGGACCTATGTCCGGTCCGGAGGGCGCCTGTCAGGGGCTGATGGAGCCGCGGGTGTGGGAACCCACGGCGGGACCAACGGGGGAAACTTCACGTGCTCCAGAGTGACGATTGGGCCAGCCGCACTGCGGCGGGCGCGGACAAAGTGCGCGCTCTTACCTTGGTCAAAAAAGAGATCAACGCGGAGCTGGGCGGGGACTTTTACCGCTCCTACGTCGAAGGCATGCGCGTGATCGGCGAGATCAACGGCAAACTCTATCTCTCGGCCAGGACGGACTACGCCCGGGACCGCATCCGGGAGCGGGCGTTGGCCCGCATCGAGGCGCGTTTCCGGGTCTACGCCCCCGAGTGCGGCGAGATCGAGCTCCGCAGCGAGCGGGACCTGCCGGACGACGTGCTGGACGCGATCGCAGGCCGCGCGCCGGTCGCGGAAGCCGAGGAGGCCGCGCCGGCCCCGCAGCATCCGCTCTCCTATACGTTCGACACGTTCTGCATGGACCCGACGAACTTCCGCGCCTTCACGGTGGCGCAGATGATCGCGACGGGCGCGGGCATGGCGTTCCCGGTGACGGTGATCTACGGCCCGCCGGGCTGCGGCAAGACGCACCTTCTGAACGCCATCAAATATCACATCGAACACAACACCGGCCGCACGGCGCTCTTGATGTGGGCGCAAGAATTTCTCGAACAGTTCCAATCGGCGTTGCAGCGCAAGCATTCCAGCTCCTTCAAGGAGCTCGTGCGCCAGCCCGACGTGCTGCTGATCGACGATATCCAGCGCATCTTCGGCAAGAAAGCGACCGAGGAAGAAGCGCTCGCGACCGTCGCGATGGCCACGCAGCAAGGCCGCCAAGTCATTCTCACCTGCGATACCAACGCCGATGGCATGAGCGGCCTCGATGAGCGCCTGCGCCGTGTCCTGAAGGGCGCGACGGAATGTGAGATCACCGAGCCGGGCACTGAGCTGCGGCGCAAGATTCTGGAGCAGCGGGTGGCGCATTATGCGCGGCATCTGCCGGGCTTCGCCGTGGCGCCGGAAGCGCTGGACATGATCGCGGAACGGCTGGTCGTCAGCGGCCGCGAGCTTGATGGAGCAGTGGGGCAACTCGTCGTGGAAACTCAAGTCAATGGAGGTCTGGACGTGACTATGGATGTCGCCGAGACCGCCCTGCGGGGCAAACTGGCCAATCTCGCCGCTGAAAAGCGCGTCACCATCCAGCTCGTGCAGAAGGTGGTCGCGGCGCATTACGGCATGACGGTGGAAGAGCTGCTCTCGCGCACGCGTCAGCAAAACATCGCCCGCCCGCGTCAGATCGCCATGTATCTGGCCCTCAAGCTGGCCAAGCGCTCGCTCCCGTTCACCGGTGACAAGTTTGGCGGCTTTGACCACACGACCGTGATGTTCGCCCGCAACAAGATCGCCCGCATGGTCGAAGAAGACCCGGCGTTCAAAGCCGAAATCGAAGAGATCATCCGCAAAGTCCGGCGCGAAAACCAGGACTAAGCCGCCTTAAATGAAGGCAAGACAGCAGCCCCCGCCGTGGATCGGCGGGGGTTTGCTTTTGTGGGCCGTAGAGCGCCCGGAAGGCCGCAAAAAGCCGCTTGGGGCTTGGCCGGCTTCTGCTACCTTCGCGGCCCCTGACTCGCACTTTGTCGCGAGTCAGGAACAGTCTTTGTGGCCGTACGCAGAACCGCGTTCCGGCTGTCGGACAGGATCCTGCGATGAAGTTGACCATCGAGCGCGCGGCTTTGTTGAAAGCGCTCAACCACGTTCAAAGCGTCGTCGAGCGGCGCAACACGATTCCGATTCTCTCCAACGTGCTGCTGACCACCGGGGACGGCGTCCTACGGCTGACCGCGACGGACCTCGATATCGAGGTCGCCGAGAGCGTCACGGCCGATGTGGAGCGGGCAGGGCAGATCACCGCCCCCGCGCACTTCCTCTACGATTTCGTCCGCAAGCTGCCCGAAAACCAGCCGGTGAAGCTCGATGTCTCGGGCGAC
>CAZXNY010000303.1:0-3857 GCA_964642205.1 uncultured Caulobacteraceae bacterium | reverse complement strand
CACATGCACCGGGCAGGGCGCTGCGGCGTGGACGACGAATTTGAGCGAGGAGAGATCGTATTTCGTCTTCACGTCATCCGGCAGCCGCAGCAGGCGCACGAACATCGTCGGCACCATATGGAGGTGCGTGACTTTTTCCTTTTCGATCAGCGCGAGCAGGCCTTCTGGATCGAAGCGCGGCTCGAGGATGGTGGTCGCACCCGTCTGAAACATCACCATGCCGTACGCGTTCGGCGCGGAGTGATACATGGGGCCGGTGACGACCGTGACGATCAGTTTGCCCTCGGCGGCGAAGATGCCGAACACTTGGCCGATCAGCATCATCATGATGCCGCGCTGCGCTTCCGTCGGCGGCGCGCGGCGCACGCCCTTGGGGTGCCCGGTCGTTCCCGACGTGTAGATCATCGTGCCGGGCGTGGATTCCACCGGCTTCGTGAACGGCTCGTTCGCCGCGATGAGATCGTCCCAGAGCGGCACGCCAGCCGGCACGGCGCATTGCGCATCCGTGAGCCCGTACGCCGCGGCGATTTCCGGCGGCGTCGGCACGATGAACACCGAGGCGCTCTTCGGGATCACATGCGCGATCGGGTGATAGAGATCCGAGTGTACGACGATCGCCTTGGCGCCGGAGTTCTGGAAAATGTAAGCCGCTTCGTCGGGCGAGTTGTGCCAGTTCGCGGGCGTCGGATACGCCCCAACGAGGCCGGCCGCGCTCGACGCTTCGTGGAAGCCGAAATCGTTGCGCATGTAGATGCACACGACATCGCCGGCGCCGACGCCAAGTTTAGAGAGCCCCGCCGCCGCGCGTGCGGCGCGATCCAGCGTCACCGCTTGAGGAACGAACCGATCGCCGACTTTGAGGCCGCTCATGCTGTCGCGCTCCATCCGTAATGCGCCGCCGCCTCGGCGCGCAGCCGCTCCGGCCCGCCGAACATCTGCCGGTTGAGGCCGATGCGCTTGAACCAATAGTGCAGGCCCAGAAGATCGGTGATGCCGATGCCGCCATGCACCTCCGTCGCCGTGCGCGCGACGAACGTGCCGATCTCGGAGAGATGCGCCTTGGCGTGCGCGGCCATGCGCGCGGCTTCGTCGGGCGCTTCATCGAACGCATAGGCCGCATACCACATCAGCGAGCGCGCCGGTTCGATCTGCGCCGCCATCTCGGCGCACAAGTGCTTCACGGCTTGGAACGAGCCGATGAGCCGACCGAATTGCTCGCGCTGCTGCGCGTACGCGACGGCGGCGGTCAGCATGTGCGAGGCCGCGCCGAGGGTATCGGCCGCAAGCATGATGCGCGCGGCGGCGAGGAGGCGGGGCAGCGCTTCTGCTTTCAGGGGCTCTGCCGGCGCGTCCTTGAACGTGAGTTCGCCGATGGCGCGCGTCTGGTCGATGGTCGGCAGCTTCTTCAGCGTGAAATGATCGTCGCGCACCAGGAAGAGACGCTTGTCCTTGGTGGCGACGATCGCGATGTCGGCGCCGATGGCGTCGAACGCGAAGAGCGCCTTGCCGGTGAGCTTGCCGTTCTTTTCGGTGACGCCCGCGCCGTCCCGTGCGCCGGCGGCCGCTTCGCTGAGCGCCAGGCATGCGCCGGCGTGCCCAGAGGCGAGTTGCGGGAGCCATTCCTGTTGCTGCGCGGGTGAGCCGCCTTCGATCAGCGCGAGCGGCGCAACGACGGCGTCGGCGACGTAGGTGACGGGCGCAACGAAGCGCCCGAGCGCCTCGGAGACGAGCGCCGCGTCCAGCATGGAAAGACCCGCGCCGCCCCATTCGCCGGGCGTGATAACGCCGTAGACGCCGAACTCCGCCAGCGCATCGACCAGCGTCTGATCACGCGTGTTGTTGTTCGCCACGCGCTCACGGAGCTTGGCGAGCGACGCGTGGGTTTCGAGCGCGCGCGTCAGGCTCTCTTGGAGCAGCGCCTGTTCGGAAGAGAGGGCAAATTCCATCAGCGCGCCGCCAGCTTCGGTTCGCGCGGCATCCCAAGGCCGCGTTCGGAAATGATGTTCTTCTGAATCTGCGCCGTGCCGCCGCCGATGATGAGGCCAAGGTCGAACATATACTGCCACTGCCAGCGGCCGTTGTTCCGCAGATGCTCGCCGCTCTCGTAGAGAATGCCGAGCTCACCCAGCGCATCGATCGCAAAGCGCGCCAGCTCGTGATTGAGCTCGCAGCCTTCGAGCTTCACGACGATCGCGCTCATGCCCGGGTATTCGCCCTTCGCGGCGGCGGTGAGGTTGCGCAGGCCATTGAAACCCATCGCCAGCACCTGCGCCTCGAGCTTCATCAGCCGGTCGCGCCAGATCGGATCGTCGCCAAGGCGGCGGCCATCGACCGTCTCCTCGTTCATCATCTCGACGAGCATTTTGAAGCGCGTCATCGCCTGGTTCGGATCGCCCAGCATGCCGCGCTCGTGCCGGAGCGTTGCGTTCGCGACGCGCCAACCTTCGCCGCGTTTGCCGACGATGCTCGTCTTCGGCACGCGCACGTCGGTGAAAAAGACTTCGTTGAACTCGGCGCCGCCGGTCATAGTGGTGAGCGGGCGCACGTCGATGCCGGGAGTCGACATCGGGAAGAGCAGATACGAGATGCCGTCGTGCTTGGGCGCATCCGGCTCGGTGCGCACCAGGCAGAACATCATGTCCGCCTGCTTGGCGGTGGAGGTCCAAATCTTCTGGCCGTTGATGACAAAGTCATCGCCATCTTCATGCGCGCGTGTCTTGAGGCTGGCGAGGTCGCTGCCCGAACCCGGCTCGCTATAGCCCTGGCACCAGATCATCTCGCCGCGCAGTGTGGGGCCGATGTACTTTTGTTTCTGCTCTTCGGTGCCGAGCTCGAGCAGCGTCGGCACCAACATCGAGATGCCTTGGCCGCTCATGCCGGTGGGCAGGCCTGCCGCGATGAACTCTTCGGAGATGATGCGGCTCGCGAGCGGATCGGGCTTGGCGCCGTAGCCGCCGTATTCTTTCGGGATCGTCCGCGCGGCGTAACCGTGTTCGATCAGCAGCTTCTGCCAGGGGCGCTGATCGGCGAAACCGCCGCCGCGCGGCGCATCCTTGCCGTGCTTGGCCGCAAAGGCGCGAACCTCTTCGCGCAACGCCTCGTAGGCTGGCCCGTAAGCCAGATCCATCGCGTGTCTCCCTGGAAGGGGCTCTGTTGGCCCTTACGTGCGAGTTAAGGCCATGCCGCGAGGGAGGGTCAAGCACGGAGCTTGTGCGGCGCCGATTGCGGCGCGACAGTCAGCGAGACCGGAGGAGCGCCCATGAAAGAGGAAGAATACGCCAGTTACGACGCCGTGGGCCTCGCCGAACTCGTGCGCAAGAAAGAGGTGACGCCGGCCGAGCTGGTCGAAAGCGCGATCAAGCGCATCGAGAAGCACAACCCGGTGCTGAACGCCGTGGTCTACAAGGCGTATGACGCTGCGCGCGCGCAGGCCAAGTCGCCCGAGCAGGGCCCGTTCACAGGCGTGCCGTTTCTCATCAAAGACCTTGGCGTCGCGGTCGCGGGAATGCCGCGCTCGAACGGCTCGAAGTTCACGCGCGAGCTGAAGGACAGCGAAGACAGCGGCCTGGTGCGGCGCTACCGCGAAGCGGGGCTAATCCTGCTCGGCAAATCGAACACGCCCGAATATGGCATCCCTGGCGTGACCGAGAGCCAGCACCTCGGCCCGTGCCGCAATCCTTGGAACCCCGATCACACGCCGGGCGGCTCATCCGGCGGCGCAGCATCCGCGACGGCGGCGGGCATCGTGCCAATGGCGCATGCGAGCGATGGCTTGGGCTCGATCCGCATTCCCGCTGCGTGCTGCGGCCTGGTGGGCCTGAAAACGACGCGCGACCGCAACCCGAACCTGCCGGATA
>CAZXNY010000302.1:0-3877 GCA_964642205.1 uncultured Caulobacteraceae bacterium | reverse complement strand
CGGCGCGAAGGAAAGCTCAACACCAAGCGCCTCACCCGCAGCGCGCGTCCAGCCGATCAGTTTTTCAAGTTGCGGCGTGAGCGGCTTTGGCGGGCGCGTGAAGCCGCCGTGCAGATGCGCGTGGAAGCCTTCGCGCGCCGAAACGCCCTTTGCGATGCGCGCGATCTCTTGCTCGGCCCAAGCGCGGCCCTCAGCATCGGGCGCGCGGACGTTGAAGCGCACGACGGCGCGATCGGGCACCTGGTTCACCGGCCCGCCGCCATCGATCATGCCGACGTTGAACGTGACTTGGTCGCGTTTGCCGTTGAGCGCGAGCAGCGCAAGCGTCGCTTCCGCGCCCGCTTCGACGGCGCTGCGGCCATCGGCGAACGCGCGGCCGACATGCGCGGCGCGGCCGTGGATCGCGAGCGCGAAATTGCCGGAGCCTTTGCGCGCGCTGACGAGACCACCTGTCGGCAAAGCCGGCTCATACGTCATGCCGACATGCGCGCGTGCGCCAAGTTCGGCGATGAGCGGCCCAGAGCCGATCGAACCGATCTCTTCGTCCGGATTGATGAGCACGGTGTAGCCAACGCGCTTGTCGCCTGGCAGCGCCTCGAACGCCTGCAGCGCCGCGAGCATCAGCGCGAGGCCGCCCTTCATGTCCGCGCACCCAGGGCCATGGAGCACGTTGCCTTTGCACTGCGGTGTCTGAAACGCGTGCGCAGCGGGAAACACCGTGTCGTAATGCCCTGTCAGTGCGACCTGGACGGGCGCGTCCGGGCGCACCGTGATGCGCACGCTGTCGCCGTGCGGTTCTTCGACCACGACGCCATCTGGCTTCACGCGCTCGCCCGGCTTCAGCGCCAGCGTCTCCACGCTGCCCGGCAGCACGGAGAACACGTCGGCGACGAGGCCACGCATGACTTTGAGGTTGGCGATCTCGCGCGAGCCGGAATTGACGGCAGACCACGCCATCGTCCGGTCGATCATTTCGGGGACGGCGCCATCCAGGCGCGCCAGCGCATCTCTGAGCGGCGCGTCAAACGCCGCCAGACGCCTCTCCGTGCCGGACAGAAGCTGCGCCATCACGCCATCCTTGGCCGCCATTGCGGCGCTGTCGAGGCGTCACAAGCAAAGGGCGCGCCGCGTTAACCGCGAACGAAAAAGGGCCCGGCTCGCGCCGGGCCCTTCCGTTTGCGGTGTCGCTGAAACGATTAGCGGAAGCTGATCGTGACCGCGGTACGGCGGTTGAGCGGTTCGCGCACGCCATCACGTGTGGCTTGAGCGAGTTCCGATTCACCGCGAGCTGCCGTCGTGATCGCGCCGGCCGGGAGGCCACGTGCGACCAAAGCTTCAGCCACGACCGAAGCGCGGCGCTCGGACAGACCGATGTTGTACGCCGGCGAGCCGGACGTATCGGTGTGGCCGGTGACCGAAACTGCGCCGAGGTTGCAGTTCCGTGCGCGAGCAACGGCCGAGTCGATCGTTTCGAGTGCGGCTTGGTTGAGGTTCGAGCGATCCCACTCGAAGTACACGACGAAGTCCGCGGCCGGGCACGCAGCAGCAACCGGAGGCGGCGGCGGCGGGGGCGGCGGCGGGGGAGCCGGCGGCGGAGGCGGCGGCGGAGGCGAGGCGAACTGCCACCGCAGACCGACCGTCGCGGCCTGGTTTTCGTAGCTCGTCTCGAACGCGCGGGCGACGCCATTGGCTACGCCGTCATATTCGAGGTTCGGCACCGCGAAGAAACGGTAGCCGAGGTCGAGCGTGAGCTGCTCGCTGAGCGCGATGCCAACGCCGGCCATCACCTGCCAGGCAAAGCCAGTGTCTTCGTCGTCGAAGCGCGTCAGCGTGTCGGGCGAGAGCGCTTGGGCCGAAACCTGCGCCGCGCCGATACCGGCGCCGAGATAGGGCTGGAAGCCGCCGTCGCCGAAATCGTAGTACGCATTCATCATCGCGCTCCACGCATGGGCGTCGGAGCCCGCGCGCAGGAACGGCGTGGATTCAAGGCTGTTGAACCGGTGGGCCAGTTCGCCTTCGAGGCGGACATTGCTGTCGAACTCGTAGCCGAGGCCCAGATGCTGGGTCCAATCCTCGTCGAGATCGGCGCCGCGGAGCGCACCGGTGCTCGGCAAATCGAGCTCGCCGTCGAACGAATAGCCGACGTCAGCTCGGCCGTACCAACCTTCGTTGGCGAGCGCGGGCGTCGCGACCACCAAAGCCGCGAGCGCTGTCGCACCCGTAAGCACCTTCTTCATGAACGATCCCCTCGTTAGTCCCTGGACTGGCAGCGCAACGCGCGATCCTCTTCCAGAGTTCCATGCGGATAAGGCCAAATGGTGGTTAATTATGTCCTGCTTTGGCCCTCAAGACGATTACATTTGCGTAGCGTTATGGTGACGCATCGGAATTTCCGGTCGGTTCGCCGCAAAGGCGCCGGGCAGGATCGTGCGGCATAAGGCGCCGCCAAGGCAGAATGGGGCGCAAAGATTTGGGGCCGCGCCTCCCCAGGCGCGGCCCCAAGCCCCCTAGCGCCCCCTCCCGCGTGCCGCGGAAACGGTGGGTCGCACACTGATCGTTCAAAGCGGAGCGAAGCTTCCCTTCTGGAACCAGGCGCGTCCTGTCATCCACAGCTTGGCGCCGCCTGCCCGGCCCGCCTAGCGCCTTCGGCCGTGTAATGACCGATCTGTAGCGGTCTGTTGCCGTCGCGCCACGAAGGCCGCGCCCTCTCGCCGCGGCGCGGGCGCCGCGAACTGAGGCGCCCGCGCCCGTCCCGGCCGAAAACACGCGCCGCGCGCGGCGGCGGCCACTACGGTGGGGCTGAAGGAGCCCTCATGGCGATCCGCGCCGCGCTGAATCACCGAACCAGCTACCGCTATGACCGCAAGGTCGCGCTCGGCCCGCAAGTGCTGCGGCTACGCCCCGCGCCGCATTGCCGGACGCCCGTGCTCAGCTACGCCCTCAAAGTCTCGCCGGCCGAGCACTTCGTGAACTGGCAGCAGGACCCGTTCGGCAATTGGCTGGCGCGGTTCGTTTTTCCAGAGAAGACCGACCACCTCGACATCGAGGTCGATCTCTCGATCGAGCATGTCGTCTACAACCCGTTCGATTTCTTCATCGAGGACTACGCGGAGAAATTTCCGTTCACATACGAGCCCGCGCTTGCGAAAGAGCTCGCGCCATACATGGAGAAGGAGCGCGCGGGCCCGAAGCTCACCGCGTTCATGCGCACGATCCCGGCCGACGAAGCGCCACTCGTCACGTTCCTCGTGCAGCTCAATCAGCGGCTTCAGAACGAGATCAAATATCTCATCCGCCTAGAGCCCGGCGTGCAGACGCCGGATGAAACGCTGACGCTGCAATCGGGCTCGTGCCGCGATTCATCGTGGCTGCTCGTGCAGGTGCTGCGGCGGCTCGGCTTCGCCGCGCGCTTCGTTTCGGGCTACCTCATTCAGCTGAAGCCCGATCTCGAAGCGCTCGATGGGCCTTCGGGCACGAAAGAAGACTTCACCGATCTCCACGCTTGGGCGGAAGTCTACGTCCCCGGCGCCGGCTGGATCGGCCTTGATCCCACGTCAGGTTTGTTCGCGGGCGAAGGCCATCTGCCGCTGGCGGCCACGCCGCATTTCTCCTCCGCCGCGCCGATCACCGGCATGGCCGAGCCAGCGAACGTCTCGTTCGACTTCTCAATGAAGGTGACGCGCATCCAGGAAGCGCCGCGCATCACCAAGCCGTTCTCCGACGATGCCTGGGATGCGCTCAACGCACTCGGCAAACGCATCGACGCCGATCTCAAAGCACAAGACGTGCGCCTCACCATGGGCGGCGAGCCGACGTTCGTTTCGATCGACGATTTCGAGGCCGCCGAATGGAACACCGATGCTGTCGGGCCGACCAA
>CAZXNY010000301.1:0-3886 GCA_964642205.1 uncultured Caulobacteraceae bacterium | reverse complement strand
GGGATCAATCAGCATGGCGCCGCCGTGCTTGATTACGTGCGCTGGGTGATGGTCAACAAGCGCGATGAGAAAGCGAGCGTTGCGGAGGCTGCGCCCAAGCTCGCCGCCGCCGTCGCCGCCAGCGATCTCTGGATTTCAGACAGGCTCGATTTTGCCCGCTACGATTGGGATCTCGGCGGCTCGAAGCACGCGTTCGAGGATTACGCCGGCGGCGAGTGGATCGACCACGTCGACGGCATGACCGTCGAAGAGGCCGAGCACCAGATCGCGACGCGGCTCTATCAGAACACGGCGAAGGTGCATTTCGACGCGGTGATCCAGCAGGGCTCGCGTTTCGGCAAACGTCTCATCTACGGCGGCGTGGTGATTTCGCTCGCGCGCGCGCTCTCGTTCAATGGTTTGGAAAACGCAGCGCTGATGCTTGGCGTCAACGCGGGCCGCCACGTCGCGCCGCTGTTCGCCGGCGATACGGTCTACGCCGCGTCCGAAGTGCTCGATAAAGCCGATCTTGGCCGCTGCGGCGCGCTGCGGCTCCGGCTCGTCGCCGCCAAGAACAAGCCGCTGCCGAACGCCGCCGCCGCCAAGAACGCGGCCGGCGAGTACGACCCCGCCGTCATTCTCGACTTCGACTACTGGGCGGCGATCCCGAAGCGCTGAGCGCGAGCGCGGCGATGGCCAAAAGCGCCGCGCCGCCGAACCCGCCGAGCGTCACCCAATAGCCTGGCCGCGTTTCGAACTGGAGGAGGGTGGAGGGGTCGATCGGCAGATCGGACTGCCCACTCTCGGCCGCCATCCGCGCCGTCATCGCGCCGCGCATTTGCTCGACGCCGTAATAGGTCGCGCCCGCGCCGAGCACGGCTGTCGCCAGCAGCGCGATCGCCGCCGCCCGCCCGCTCAGGAGCGCGCTCACGAGCAGTCCGATCACGCCGCACGCCGCCGCCACGATCACCCAAACCGAGGGGTCCGTGTCCGGCTGCTGGTCCGGCGGCGCATTCGCCAGCGGGCCGACGAGCTGGAGGTCGCCTGTCGCCAGCTGAACGCCCGTCGCGCTCACGATCTCCGTGCCGGAGCAGGAGACCACCGCCCACGGCAACAGGAACCCGATCAGCGCCACCAGCTTCGCCAGCCGCGCAAAGACGTTAACACCCATCGGCCGCGCTCCCCGAACTCACTCAAACTCGCCTAAAGCAGAACGCGCCACCCACGCTGCAATCGGCAATTGCGGGCGTGTCGCGCGATGCGCCGGCAGCCTCGCTTCTGCGTGTGGCGAAATATTGCGCAAGTCGAGCCGCAAGTGAAAGCTTGGTTCGCCTTGCAGGCAACTCACGAGACCTGGCGCGCACCCAGCAGGGTTAGCGGCGCGCAAACCAGGCGAAAGCTATACTTTTCTTAGGATCGCGCCCTATATTTGCGCCATGCCGCGCGCCAAATCCGATCAACCCTCTGAAGTTGCTAAGCTTTTCGCGGAAGCCTTTGCGCAATCTACGCGTGAAGCGAGCGCCCGCGCACTCGCCGCAGGCGTAGACGGCGAGGCGCTTCTGGCCGCTGGCGGGGCTCCCAAGCCGCCGCCGCGCCCAATCAAGAGCGCCGCCCCCGCGCCTGCGCCGAAGGCGCCTTCGCGCCCGGCAGGCCCGCCGCCGTTCGTCCCCAAATCCCCGGTTGCGCCGCCCAAACCGGCCGCCGCGCCTGCCGCCAAGGCGCCGCCCGCGCCCGTCGCCAAGGCTGCGCCAGCTCCGGCCGCAAAGGCTGCTCCGGCTCCCGCGAAAACAGCGCCCGCGCCCGCCGCCGTGAAGACGGCGCCCGCAAAGACGGCCGCGCCTGCGCCCGCCGCGAAGGCCGCGCCCGCCAAGGCCGCGCCGCCGCCCGCGCCTGCCAAGAAAGTCGCTCCGCCGGCCTCGCCGCCCGCCGCCAAGAAGGCCGCGCCGGCGCCAGCGCCAGCAAAAGCTGTCGCCAAGCCCGCGCCGGCGAAGGCCGCGCCGCCGCCGGCTGCGGCCAAGGCCATCGCCAAAGCACCGCCAGCCAAGGTTGCGCCGCCACCCGCGAAAGCCGCTCCCGCTAAGAAAGCCGCTGACGCGAAGGCCGCGCCGGCCAAAACCGCACGGAAGAAAGTCTGATGAAGCCTTGGCTTTGGCTCGTCGCCGGTCCTGACGGATCGGGCAAGAGCACGTTCGTCGCGTCCGAAGCGTTCCATCGCATCACGCGCACGCCAGAATCCGCGGGCCCGCCCGCCTATCTCTGCCCCGATACGATCGCGGCCACGCTGCGTTCGGAGCGGCCCGAACTCACCTCCACGCAAGCCTGGCGCATGGCCGCCGAGCGCACGGACGCGCAGGTCAACACGCTCGTGCGTGAAGGCCGCTCGATGGTGGTCGAGACGATTCTCTCGACGCCGAAATTCGAACCCGTCGTGGAAGAGGCCAAGAGCCGCGGCTTCCTGATCGGCGTTTGCTACGTGATCATGCAGCGCCCCTCCATGCACATGGAGCGCGTCGCGCAACGCGCCGGCCTCGGCGGGCACGATGTTGCTGGCGAAAAGATTATCGAGCGCTGGGTGCGTTCTCTCGGCACGCTGCCGTGGTTCGCTGAGCGCGCCGATCATTTCACGCTCTGGGATAACTCGGTGCTCGGCGGCCCGCCGAAGCTGCTGATCGAAGCGACGCCGAAGACGGTCTTCGTCGATCCCGTCACCACCGCGACGATCCGCAACGACGACACGCACCCAAGCCTCGCCACCGCGCTCCAAACCGTCGTCGGCAAACTCGCGGCGTAAGCTGCGAGGGCTTCGCAACTAACTCGGTATGACGTTGCGTGCGCGCTCAAAAAGCGTGTGCGCAGGTTTGACTTGAGCGCCCCCCGCCTTAGTCTCCGCGCCGCCTGCTTCGGGCGAATTTTCCGCGGAATCCCAAGGGACAATAGGGGCGCGCATGGGCGATTGGGCCGATCCGAGACCGATGTCGCCGCACGCGCTGTCGTGGCGCTGGCATGTCACCATGGCCGTTTCGATCCTGCACCGCGTCACTGGCGTCGTGCTCTACGCGGCACTGATCGGCGTCGCGATCTGGCTGACGACGCTTGCGGCCGGGCCGGGCGCTTACCGCGCGCTGTTCGATTGGTTCCCGGACTGGCTGATCTGGGCCAAGCTCTACGCGATTGGCGTCGCGCTCGCGTTTCACTTCGCAAACGGCATTCGCCATCTTTTTTGGGACGCTGGCGCTGGCTTCAAGCCGTCCACCGCGAACATGACCGCTTGGCTGGTCATCGTGTTTTCGTTCGCCGCGCCGGCCGCGCTCTTCTACTTCGTCCAAGGTTGAGGAGGGCGCCGTGAGCAAGCTTCCCCTTCGCACGCCACTTGGCCAAGTGCGCGGCCACGGCGCGGCCAAGTCCGGCACTGGCGATTTCATCGCACAGCGCGCCAGCGCGGTTTTGCTGGCGCTCACGACGCCCTATCTCGCGGTCTCGGCGGCGTTTGCGCTTGCCGATGGCGGCTATGGCGCTGCGCGCGCGTGGGTCGCCGATCCGTTCGTCGCGCCCGTGCTCGCGGTGTTCATTCTCACGGCGCTCTATCACATGCGCATCGGCATGCAGGTTGTGATCGAAGATTACATCGGCAAGCACCTGACACGCGCGGCGCTCTCCCTACTTAATCTCTTGGTGGTCGTCGCAATCGCGGGCGCGAGCCTGTTTGCGATCCTCAAAATCTATCTCGGAGCCTGACCGGCGTGGCGAGCAACGGCGAATATAAGTGGATCGACCACACGTTTGACGTCGTCGTCGTCGGGGCAGGCGGCTCAGGCCTTCGCGCCGCGCTCGGCTGCGCGCAAGCGGGCCTCAAAACCGCGTGCATCACCAAAGTCTTCCCGACGCGCTCGCACACGGTGGCGGCGCA
>CAZXNY010000300.1:0-3916 GCA_964642205.1 uncultured Caulobacteraceae bacterium | reverse complement strand
GTCGCAGCGCTTGCGGCCCGAGGAAGGGCGCGATCGCAACGCGCTCGGCGGCGGCATCGCGTTCGATGGCGGCCGCGTCTTCGTGACGACCGGGTTTGGTTTCATTGCGGCGCTCGATGGCGCGAGCGGCGAGCAAGTGTGGCGCACGCAAGCGGGCGCGCCGTTCCACGCGGCGCCGACCGTGACGGGCGGGCGCGTCTATGCGGTGACGAACGACAGTGAGCTGGTTGCGCTCGACGCGGCGAGCGGGGCCGTGAGCTGGACCTATCAGGCGATCGCCGAGCCTGCGCGGATCCTCGCCGCTTCAAGCCCCGCGGTGGAAGGCGACAGCGTGATCGCGCCGTTCGCTTCGGGCGAAGTGGTGGCGCTGCTGGCCGCGAACGGGCGCCGGCTTTGGGTGGATTCGCTTTCGCGCTCGGGGCGGCTCACGTCGCTTTCGGCGATCAACGATATTGCCGGCCGGCCGGTGGTGGATGGCGGCGTCGTCTATGCGGCGAGCCATTCGGGCGTGCTCGCGGCGATCGATCTCCGGTCTGGCCAGCGCGCGTGGTCGCGGGCGTTTGCGTCGACGCAGACGCCATGGATTGCGGGCGACGTGCTCTATGCGGTGACGGTGGACGGCGAGCTTTGCGCGCTCGATCGCGCGACGGGCAACATCTACTGGACGCGCCAATTGCCGCGCTTCGAGAACGAGAACGAGCGCGAAGGGCGCATCTCGTGGGCGGGGCCGATCCTGGTCGGCGGGCGGCTCGTGCTTGCGGGGTCGAATGGCGAGGTCGTCGCTGTCGCGCCGCAGAACGGCGAAATTCTCGCCACGCGCGATCTCGATCAGGCGATCTTCATCCCGCCGGTGGCGGCCGACGGGCAGATCGTGATCGTGACCGACGACGCGCGCATCACGGCGCTGCGCTAGCGCTTACAGCGTGGGCAGTAGGCAATAGGGCAGTAAGGCAGTAGGAGGGCGCGCTCCGGCGGGCCTGTCGCCCCACTGCCTATTGCCCTACTGCCTCACTGCCATGTCCCTGAAAGTCGCCATCGTCGGCCGGCCCAATGTCGGCAAGTCCACGCTGTTCAACCGGCTGGCGGGCAAGAAGCTCGCCATCGTGGACGATACGCCCGGCGTGACGCGCGACCGGCGCGAGGCGAAGGGGCGGCTAGGCGACCTCGATCTCATCGTGATCGACACCGCGGGTTTTGAAGACCTCGCCGATGAATCGCTCGAAGCGCGGATGCGCGCGCAGACCGACGCGGCGATCGCGGAAGCGGACGTGATTTTGTTCGTGATCGATGCGCGCGTGGGAGTGACGCCGCTCGACGAGCGCTTCGCCGATTTGCTGCGGCGCGCCGACAAACCCGTCGTGCTGCTTGCCAACAAGAGCGAAGGCAAAGCGGGCGACGATGGCGCGATGGAAGCGTACGCGCTTGGCCTTGGCGATCCGCTGCCGATTTCGGGCGAGCATGGCGACGGCATGAGCGATGTGTACGCCGCGCTGCTCCCGCACGAGCCGCAAGCGGACGCGGCCGATGAAGACGGCGATGATGCAGAAGAGCTGTTGGGCGAGGACGGTGAAGACGCAGCGCCCGCGCCGCAACCGAAAGGGCCGATCAAGATCGCGATCGTTGGGCGGCCGAATGCGGGCAAGTCCACGCTGGTGAATGCGCTCGTCGGCGAAGAGCGCGTGCTGACCGGACCAGAGGCCGGCATCACGCGCGACGCGATCTCCGTCGATTGGACGTGGCGGGACCGTCAGGGCAACGAGCAGGCGTTCCGCCTCGTCGATACGGCAGGCATGCGCCGCAAGGCGAAGGTGCAAGGCAAGCTCGAACAATTGAGCGTCGGCGAGACGATCAATGCGATCCGGTTCGCGGACGTGTGCATTCTGGTGATGGACGCGGAAGAGGCGCTTGAGCACCAGGATCTCGCGATCGCCGATCTCGTGACGCGCGAAGGGCGTGGGCTCGTGCTCGCGTTTGCGAAGTGGGACAAGGTCGCCGATCCGCGCGCTGCGTTTGAAGAGCTGCGGGAAACGGCGCGGGAGAAATTTCCCGCGGCGCGCGGCGCGCCCGTCGTGTCGATCGCGGCGATTGCGGGCGTTGGTTTGAACCAACTTATGCAAGGCGTGATGACGAGCTTCCGGGACTGGAATGCGCGCGTCAAAACCAACGATCTCAACAATTGGATGAAGCATGCGATCGAGCGGCACCCGCCGCCGGCGGTGCATGGGCGGCGGATCAAACCGCGCTACATCACGCAGATTAAGTCGCGCCCTCCGACCTTCGTGCTGATGTGCTCGCGCGCGAGCGAGCTGCCGGAAAGCTACAAGCGTTACCTGATCAACGGCATCCGCGAGGCGTTCGATCTGCACGCGACGCCGATCCGCATGAGCGTGCGGCAGAACAAGAATCCGTTCGCGGATAAGGACGACTAGGGGCGCTGGTCGATGAGCGCTGGCGTGTTTCCACTCCACCCGTCATGCTTCGCATGACACCCTCCCCTGAAGGCGAGGGTACGCGGCGGAGATTGGCATGAGCGGCGCGCGGGCGAAGGCGATCCTTACGGGCGGGCTGATCGCGGGCGCTTTGGATATCACTTACGCCTGCACGCATTACGCGCTGGTGTTCGGCACGCCGCCGATGCGGATTTTTCAATCGGTGGCGGCTGGCGCGCTTGGGCGTGAGGCGGCTGTCGGCGGCGGATGGGGCACGGCGGCGCTTGGGCTCGCGCTGCATTTTGCGATCGCGCTGATCATGGCGCTGGTGTTCGTGACGATCGCGCAGCGCGTGCGCGTGTTGCTGCGGCTGTGGCCGATCACGGCGCTTGTGTACGGGCTCTTGCTCTACGCGGTGATGAACTACGTCGTCGTGCCGAACTCGGCAGCGGGCGGGGGCGGGCCGCCGGAGGGGCAATTCTTCTGGGGCGCGCTGTTTGCGC
Organism: uncultured Caulobacteraceae bacterium; assembly: GCA_964642205.1. Taxonomy (GTDB): domain Bacteria; phylum Pseudomonadota; class Alphaproteobacteria; order Caulobacterales; family Aquidulcibacteraceae; genus JBEVOS01. The sequence goes on along the minus strand of CAZXNY010000300.1, from coordinate 984 downwards.
ATATCGCGCTGGTGGCGACGCCGATCGTGCTCGCCGCGCGCGCTTACTTACGTTGACGCCAACTCCCTCTCCCCTTGTGGGAGAGGGCAAGCCGCAGAACGGTTCAGTTGCACGACGTAGGTGAGGGGTGTCGGCGCGTTCGCCTGAAGGCTTGGTGCTCACCCCCCTCATCCGTCATCGCTCCGCGATGACGCCTTCTCCCACAAGGGGAGAAGGAGAGGTCGCGCTAAATCGCTTCGGCGACGGCGTCCGTCGCGCGGTCGTATTTGAGGCGCGTGCGATTTTGCGCGTAGTCGGCGCGCAGCATCTTCACGATGTGCGGGGCGATGTCTTCGGGCGTCGGAAGGCTCATTGGGTCTTCGCCGGGAAAAGCTTTGGCGCGCATCGCGGTGCGCACGCCGCCGGGATCGAAGAGGTTGGCTTTGATCGGCGTGATCTCAAGTTCGGCGGCGTAGCTCATGACGAGGGCGTCGAGCGCCGCTTTGGAGGCGGCGTATGGCCCCCAATAGGCGCGGCGGCTGAGCGAGGCGCCGGAGGAGATGAACACGGCGCGGCCGGCTTCGCTTTGGCGAAGCAACGGATGCATCGAGCGGATGAGGCGGTGGTTGGCGATCACGTTCACCGCGAGCACTTCTTCGAGGACGCGCGGGGTTGCAGAGCTTACCGGCGTCAACGCGCCAAGCACGCCCGCGCAGCCGGCGAGCGCGTCGATGCGGCCAAAGCGTTCGTGCAGCGCGGCGCGCAGGCGGTCGATGCCTTCGCCGTCTTTGAGATCGACGGGCACAATGGTGCAGGCGCCTTTGCCTTCGGTGCGAATTTCATCGTCGAGCTTTTCGAGCGCGCGCTGCGCGCGGGCGACGGCGATGACTTGCCAGCCTTCGGACGCGCAGGCGCGCGCGACGGCGTGGCCGATGCCGCGCGAGGCGCCGGTGACGAGGGCGATGCGGGGGGCGCTACGCTTCCCCTCCCCTTGAGGGGAGGGGG
>CAZXNY010000299.1:0-3929 GCA_964642205.1 uncultured Caulobacteraceae bacterium | reverse complement strand
GCGCACAACCGCATGATGACAGATTTCTGCAAGATCGACCGGCGTTTGCTGGCGACGGCTTATGTGCCGCTCGAAGATTTCGAGCGCGCCAAGGCGTGCGCGAAGGAAGCGATCGAGCTGGGCGCCAAAGCGCTGCTCGTGCCGTCACGCCCGCCCAAGCATCACGCGCCGAGCCATGTCGCGCTCGATGCGGTGTGGGCGATCGCGCAGGAAGCGGGCGTGCCGATCCTTTTCCACGTGGGCGGAGAGGAGAAGCTCGCGAAGGTCTATCGCGAGAACGGCCTGCCGCCAGTGAAGGATTTCCATGGCGGAGACGACAACTTTACGTCGGTCTCCTACATGCCGATCCCGAATTCGGCGATGCAGACGCTGGCGACGATGATCTTCGATGGCGTGTTCGATCGGTTCCCGCGGTTGAAGTTTGGCGCAATCGAGCTTGGCGCGTCGTGGCTGCCGGGCTGGATGCGCTCGATGGATTCAGCCGCGCATGCGTTCATCAAGAACGAAGAACGGCTGCAGAAGCTTTCGGCGCGGCCGAGCGAACTCGTGCGCCGCCAATTGCGCGTCGCGCCCTACCCGCATGAAGACGCGGGCTGGCTGATCGAGAACGCGGGGCCGGAAGTGGCGCTCTTCTCTTCGGACTACCCGCACGTCGAAGGCGGGCGCAATCCGCTGAAGCGCTTCAATGAATCGCTGAAGGATACGTCGCCGCGCGCGGTCGAGGCGTTCTACTGCGACAATTTCGTGGATTTGATGGGCGAAGGGCTTGCGCCTGAGCTTCGCAAGCCGAAGGTGAGCGCGGCGGCTTAGGGCGCCGCGATCACACCGCGGGCGGCGAGGTCACCGATCTCGCCGCTGGCGTAGCCAAGTTCGGCCAACACGTCGCGTGAGTTGCCGCCGAGGCGCGGCGGCGGCGTATCGACGTGCGGCGCGTCTTCGTTGGCGACGAAGCCGGCGCCGAGAATTGTGACGTCTTCCGTTGTTGGCAGGCCCGGCACGTGCAGCGGGAGGGCTGCGCCGCGTTCGACCAGGTGCGGGTCTTGGCTTGCCTCGAACGCGTCGCGCACGACGCCCGCGGGCGCGCCGTGTTCGTTTAGGATGCGCTCCCACTCGGCGCCATCGCGTTTGAGGAAATCGGCGGCGAGGATTGCGCGCAGCGGCTCTTGGTTCTCGGGGCGGTTGCGCACGTCGCGCTGACCAAAGCGCGGATCGGCGAGCAGGTCTTCACGGCCCATCGCGCGGCAGAGCATTTCGAACTGGTTCTGCTGCACGACGCCGAGCGACAGGTGCTTGCCGTCGCGCGTGGTGAACAAGCCCGCCGTCGGCAGTGCGCTGAAACCCGTGTTGCCGGTGCGCGGTGACGGAACGCCCGTGACCATGCCGGGCACGACGAGGCCCGCTTGCAGCATCAGCGCGGCATCGAACATCGCCGTGTCGAGATATTGCCCAACGCCGAAGCGTTCACGGCGCAGCAGCGCTTGCAGGATCGCGATGAACGCGATGGTGCCAGCGTACATATCGATCGCGGGAAAGCCGACACGGATAGGCGGATCGCCCGGCTCGCCGGACGAGAGCATCATGCCGCTGGTGGCCTGCACGATGTTATCGACGCCGGCTTGAAATTTGCGCGGGCCGGTCTGGCCGTAAGCTGAGATCGAGCAATAGACGATGTCGGCGCGCAACGCCTTTGCGGCCTCGTAGCCGACGCCGAGTTTATCGGCGACGCCGGGGCGGAAGTTTTCGATCACGACATCCGCGCGCGCGATCAGCTTGCGCATGATCTCTTTGGCTTCCGGGGCCTTGAGATCGATCGCGAGCGAGCGCTTGCCCGCATTCACCGCGATAAAGCTTGGCGCCATGCCGTCGTAGCGCCGGTCGGGCCCGTAATAGCGGATGGGATCGCCGCGATCGGTGGTTTCGATCTTGATGATGTCGGCGCCGAGCACGCGGGCGAAATGCGTCGTCAGCGGCCCCGCCAGCATGTGCGTGAAATCGAGAACCCGCAGTCCTTCCAACGCGCGCGCCATCGCTCTCCTCCGCCGCTGGTATCGGCCATCGCGACTGCAAAGTCAAAAATTAGTATGTAACGCAAACTATCTGAAATTCGCGATGGGCGTGATCGGGGCTGGAACCGGAACCGCATTTTCACGTTTCAGCAACACAGCGCCCGCGGGCGGCTGAACTGTTTCAGGAGAGGTTCTATGAAGTTGCTCGATCGCAAGGCCATGCCGCTTGCCATTTTCCTCGCGCTCGCCGCCGCTGGCGGCGCGGCTAGCTGCAACACCGTGCGCGGCGCGGGCCAAGACGTTGAAGCCGCTGGCTCGGCCGTGGCGAACGAAGCTGCCGAGACCGAGCGCGAGCTGAACGACGGCAACCCGAACACGCCGTAAGATTTTGAGAGAGTGAGACGCGAGAGGCGCTGCACAGAACGTGCAGCGCCTTTTTGCGTTTAGCGGCCAGTCGGCAGGTCTTTGTACGCAACGCCCTTATCGACGCGCACGTCTTGCGGCAGCCCGAGCACGCGCTCGGCGATGATGTTGCGCAAGATCTCGTCCGTACCGCCAGCGATGCGAAGGCCCGGCGCCCACATGTAGCTTTGCTGGAAGACGGCTTCGAGCGGCGAGAGCGCAGCGTCCGAGATGATGCCGAAATGATCTTCCGCTTCGATCGCGCCGTTGCAGATATCTTGCAGACGGTTGGCGTTGAGAATCTTGCCGATCGAAGATTCCGGCCCAGGCGTCTGGCCTTTTGAGAGCGCCGTCATGGTGCGGAATTTGCCGAGGTTGTAGCCCTCTGCGCTCACGTACCAAGCGGCGAGCTTTTCGCGGAACGCTTGGTCTTGCAGGAGCGAGCCCTTCCCGCTCGGGCTCGGCAAGCGGCGCGCGAGTTCGAGCATCTCGGCATATTCCGGCCCGTTCGAGCCGCCGACGGCGAGGCGTTCGTTCATCAGCGTGACGAGCGCGACGCTCCAGCCCGCGCCCACTTCGCCGAGGCGTTGCGAATCCGGGATGCGCACGTCGTTGAAGTAGACTTCGTTGAAGTTCGAGCCGCCGGACATTTGGTGGATCGGGCGTACATCGACGCCGGGCGTCTTCATGCTCAGGAAGAACATGGTGAGGCCCTTGTGCTTTTCCTTCTCAGGATTGGTACGCACGAGGACGATGCCGTAATCCGAATAGTGCGCGCCGGAGGTCCAGACCTTTTGGCCGTTGATGACCCAGTCATCGCCGTCACGCTCGGCTTTGGTGCGCAGGCCCGCAACGTCCGACCCGGCGCTCGGCTCAGAGAAAAGCTGGCACCAGATTTCTTCGCCGCGCAGCGCCGGCGGCGCGTAACGTTGCTTCTGCTCTTCCGTCGCGAACGTCAGTAGCGTCGGGATGCACATGCCAAGGCCGATGGCGAACGGGCCGCCTGGCGCTTCGAACTTCGATTCTTCCTGGCCGAAGATCACGCTGTAGATCGGCGGATATTCCTTGCCGCCCCATGCTTTTGGCCACGTGAGGCCGACATAGCCGGCTTCGGCCTTCTTCGCCTGATAGGCCTTCGCGGCCTTGAGGCCTTCGCGATCCTCCGCCGTCACTTCGACGCGGGGAGCTGCGCCGCCTTTGGCGGGAACGGTCTTTTCAAGCCACGCGCGCACATCGGCGCGGAACTTGGCTTCTTCGGGCGTGTCGTTGAAATCCATGATCGCGTCCTCGCTTAGGCTGCGTTCTTGAGTTCGAGCTGGCGCACCAGCTTTTCTTTCCAGACGGATGGGCTTCCGGCCTGCACCGCGAGCAGTTTGGCGCGGCGGTAGTAGAGGTGGCAGTCCACCTCCCAGGTGAAGCCCATGCCGCCATGCGTCTGGATGTTCTCCTTCGACGCGAAATGGTAGCTCTCGCAGCCTGCGACGCGCGCAGCGGCGGCGGCGAGAGGCAATTCCTTCGCGT
>CAZXNY010000298.1:0-3938 GCA_964642205.1 uncultured Caulobacteraceae bacterium | reverse complement strand
CGAACAGGTTGTGCTTCCGCCGCCTTGGGCGATTCGTCAGATGGCACACCGTGAATTGAAATTCGTTGAGACGGCCTTGATTATGCAGATACTGATTCTCTTTGAAGCCTTTGGCGACGGCAGCATTGTAACGAGTCTAGATCGTTACCAAAAACGCCCTTTTAGTCGTCTGCTTTATTTTGTGGTTTGTCTTTTTGCGGCGCACCGCCAATCCCAGACAGATCGATGCGAATTCCCGCGCGGTTCGGATCGATCTCCGGAGCAGGCTGCTCGATTACGGGCTTCGCGGGGCGAGCGTCGGTGCGCGGCGGCGCAGCGATGGTCGACCCCGGATCGGGCGCGGAGAAAACCGCGGTACCTTCGAACGTGCCGGTCCGCCACGCGATGATGGCGTCCTCGAACGCGTTGTCATTTTCGACGCCATACCATTTCACGACGATGCGATAGACCCTCCCAAACAACGCCGTGCCCATGCGGATATTTTTGCAGGGATCGACCAGGTCAGCCGTGAGCTGCGACGTGTCGGTCACGCCGACGCCGGCCGGATATTGCGTGATGCCGACGCGCACGACGGCCTGGCCGACATAGCGGCGCACGAGCTCGAGCGCCTCGTCGGGCGATTTCGGCGGCGGCACGAGCACCACGCGCCCGCCAGCGCGGACGGTGATGGCATGTGGATCGGCCGACCCCGCCGTAGCGATGAATTTTTCGATGATCGCGGGCTTGAGGCCGGGATCGGCGCATTGTTGGATCAAGGCTGCATCGACCATCACCGTCTCCTTACAGATTGAACGCCATCACGAGCGGCACGCCGAACAGCCGCGCCCAGGCTTCGGCGCTGGCGCGTTGGATCCCCACGACGGATGTGCCGGCCGTCCACCATCCGTTGCCAGTGGCGACGATCATGTCGGGCGCATGCAGCATCGACTGCAGTACCGGCCAGACGAGAAGTTGCTCGTAACAAATCAGCGGTGCGATCCGCTGGCCTTGCGACGTCACGATCGGATTGGCGAAGAAATGCGCCCGCGCGCTGTCGCCCTGGCCGATCCACGACAGCCAAGGCTGCCACATCGAGACCGGCACGGGCATTCGTTCGTGGTAGAGGACGCGCGCCTGCCCGGCGGCGATCTCGATCAGCACATTGTCATATCCCTGCCGATCGACGACGGCGGCGCCGGCGATCACTGTCACGCGCGTCTCGCGCAAAGCGTTCATCCAGACTTGCGAAACAGTCGGGGTCCACACACCGAGCGCGCTTTCCGGCAAGACGACGACGCGGGCGCCCGACTCGGCCGCGCGCTGCACATGCGCCAGCAATTCTCGATGCTGCGCGAGATCCGCTGCGCGCCCGAGCATGGCACCCATCGTGGTGTCGACACCGCGCCAACCGTCCGGCGCGGGCGGGGACGCCCAGCTCGTAGCGGACCAGAGCCACGCGCCCGCAACGACCAGGGCCGCGGCCGACCACAACCTGGTGGTGAGAACCAACATGGCGGTCGCGGCCGCGCCCAGGCCAAGCCACCCCCACCCCGGACACAGCACGCCGGCGGCGGTCAACGGGTGGGCCCAGCCGACGATCCCGAGCGGCGGTACGGCCATGAGGAAGCTGGCCAGCCCGAACCGCCCCGCCCGCCCCCATCCCGGGCGAGGCGACCACAGGAGGCCGTGGGCGGCGACGAAGGCGAAACAGGCGGCACTCCACAGCGCCCCGCCCAAGGCGATGCCTGACCCGTAGAAGGCCATGACGCCCAGGGGCAGGCCCCGCGAGGCGGCCAGGAAATAGGCCACCGAGACCGCGATCGCGACCATGCGAGTCGGCGCGGCCGCCCAGAGCGCGGGGAAGGCCAAGGCGAGGGGGAGCGCCAAGGCGACGCCGGTCCACCCGAACGTGCCAGCCGCGGCCGCGCCAGCGATCAGCGCACCTGTACGCAGCCCATCACGGATCGAACGTGGCGACCGGACGGGCGAGCCCGAGGAGCCCCACGTCGGGGAGCGGCCCGAAATAGCGTGAGTCATATGAGCCTGTGTAATCGGAGTGGAGATAGAGGTGTCCTGGCCGAACGACGCCGCCCGCATAGGCGACGAGCGCCCTGCCCTCGGCGTCGGCCAGGCGGACGCGGGAATGGCCGAGCGCGCGACCGTCGACCGTGACCGATCGGCCGACCTCGACATGCGCCCCAGGCATGGCGGCGACCGTCTTGATGAGCGGCCCAGCACCGCCCGGGCAAAGTCCAGCGCGCAGGTAGCCGCGCTCGAGCCCAAGCGTCAGTCCGGGCCCCGGCGGCATACAGATAAAGACGAGGTCGCCGACCTTGATCGGCCCGACGGGCCGCTCGATGCGCCAGAGACCGAGTGGATAACTCGGGGTCGCGTTCAAGCGGAAGCCGCCCATCCAGCCTAGGGCCGCGATGCCGCCGGCGCTGACCACGCCAAGTCCCAGCGCCAAGATGACGGCCCGATGTCTCATTTCATGGCCATCCCGCGGCTCTGGACTTGCCGCTCGGTCTCGACCTTCTTCGGCGCTTGAGCCGATTGCTTCTGCTGCGCGGCGAGTTGCTGTCCTGCTCGCATCATTGGCCATGCAGCCGCGAGCGCGGGTCGCTCGCTTTCGCGCAAGCCTGCCGCCGCGGCATCGAAGGCTGCGCCCTTCGGCTCTTTCGCGCGGTTGGACAGGAATGCTCCGTCCCCGAAGCGCTCTGCGACAGCCTTGTTGAACCCCTCGATCTCCGCCGTGACCATCTTGTTGGAGAGCGCGAAGGCGACCGCATTCGGCAGGTCATTTCGGTCGATCGCGTCGCGAACCCGTTCCAACACCAGCGTCGCTGCTGGCGAGAGTGCCGGGACGTCGACAGTGACACGCAGGCGTAACGCACGTTCCTCGGTTTCGTACTTGCGCAAGGTCTCCGCGCGCAACCGCGCATAACGCTCGATCTCGCGGCCAAGCGTGGCGACATTGGCTTCGGCCTCTTTCCGCTCCTTGGTGGCGGCTTTCCCTGCGAGCACGCCCGTCGCGCCGCGCAAATCGCCGAAGCTCGCTGGCGCCGTCATGAGCCGGCTGATCGTCGCCTTGCGCGTTGCGGCATCGTGCAACACGGCATCGAAGTTCATGGCCTTGAACGTCACTTCCGGATTCGCGAACACGAGCGCGAAGCGGCTGGACACTTCCTGCCACTGCTTCCTGCAGGCTGGATCGGCAAGGATCTTGTCTTCAACCGTTTCGGCGACGGATTTCGGCCATGTGGTGACACCGGGCAGCATGGACGCGGTCTCCTTTTTCCGGCTGGTGGGCGGGACATGACGAGAATTGAAAAGGCCGAGTCTCGCGCCAACAGCCCGCAGGCGCGCTGCGAGATCATCGAGCCGCTGCTTGTGACGCCGCGCCCAGCGCACGCGGTCGGATACAAGGGTTCGGGCGACGCGCATCACATGCAGGCCGCGGTTGGCGGCGAAACGAAGGGCGTCGCGGTAGAGGCCACCACGCTCGTAATCGAGCGTGGTCTCCTTGGCGTTGCGCTGGGACAGGATGGGGATCAGCCCGCCTGCCTTGCCGAACGATCGGCGTCCATAATAAAGCGCAACATCCTCACGATGTCGGGTCAGCGCCACATAGGCGAGGTGCCGGTCGAGTGACAGGCTCGCCAGCACCTTCACGCGGTCGACGGTCGCGCCCTGCGCCTTGTGAATCGTGGTGGCGTAGCCGTGGTCGACATTACGATAGAAGCGCTGGTCGACGTCGACGCGCCGCTTATGACTGCCCTCCCCGATCTCGGCTGTGAACCGGCCCGCCGCCGCCTCGACCACGCGGCCGATCATGCCGTTCTTGACGCCGAGCGACCCCTCGTTGCGCAAAAATACGATCTGATCGCCCGCCGCGAACCGGCGCTCTCCCTCCTCGGTGCGGAAGGCGTGCCCCGCCCCAACGAGACCCCGCGACACGA
>CAZXNY010000297.1:0-3940 GCA_964642205.1 uncultured Caulobacteraceae bacterium | reverse complement strand
TCTCGAATTCGAATTCGCCGTCCATGTCGGTCGAAAGCGAACGACGGATCGCCCGTTTCGTCCAGCGATGGGCGATCGGCGGTCCGGCGGCCAGCCGCGCCGCGAAGTCGCCGACCGTTTTCGCGAAGTCCTCGCCCATCGCCACTTGATGCACGAGGCCGATGGCCTTCGCTTCGTCGGCGTCGATCAAGCGGCCCGTGAACATCAACTCCGTCGCCGTGCCCAGGCCCACGAGCCGCGGCAGGAACCACCCCGCCGACATATCGCAACCGGCAAGCCCGATCGGCGTGAACGGCGCGCCGAGGCGTATGCCCGCCTTGGCGATGCGAAAATCGCTGGCCATCGCCAGCCCCAAGCCGCCGCCGACCGTATTGCCGTTCAGCGCCGCGATCACGGGCTTGTCCATGCTCACGATCGCGCGCACCGGATCGAGATAGCGCCGCACGATCGGTTCCCACGCCTCGGCCGAACGTTCGCTCATCTCGGCTTGATCGGCGCCGGCGCAAAACGTGTCGCCCGCGCCGGTCAGGACCACCACGCGCGCCTCGCTCGCCGCGGCGCGCGCCAGCGCCTCGACCAGGGCGTCGACCGTCGGGATCGCCAGCGTGTTCAGCCGCTTTGGCCGGTTCAGCGTGACGGTTGCCACCCCGCTTTCGACTTCGAACAGAACCTCGTCGCTCATCGCATTCACATCCCCGGTTTCACGGCGCGCCCGGCAGAACCACCGTGCGGGCGGGCGTCGGCGGTTCGGCAAAGACATTTGCCGCCGCCGACAGCGGCAGCGAACGGCTGATCGAGCGCGACACGTCGAGCCGCCCCGCCACGATCAGCTGCAACACGGTTTCGATTTCGCTCTTCGTCGAACCGAACGAGCCCATGACCGCGATTTCGTTGCCGACGAATTGCAGCAGTGCCGGCAATTTCGGGCGCGCGCTGCCCACGCCCACGATCACGACGCGCCCGCCGGGCGCTGCCGCCGCGAAGGCCAGTTCCGCCGTCTCCTCGCGGCCGACGCACTCGACCACCAGGCCGGCATTGCGCGCGAGCTTGCGTAACGCCTTCGCCGGCGCGGCGTCCTCGCGCGGATCGAACACGACATCCGCCCCGAGTGCGAGCGCCGTTTCGCGCGCGGCCGGATCGGTGTCGACCGCGACGATGCGCGCCGCGCCGGCCATGCGCGCGATCAGGACCGCATGCGCGCCGACGCCGCCCGCGCCGATCACGACCACGGTTTCGCCCGGACGCACCGCGCCGACGGCGACGACGGCGTGATACGGCGTGGCGATGGCGTCCGGAACGATCGCGCCGACCGCGTCGGGAATCGCTTGCGGCAGCGGTATGAGCGCGCGCGTCGGCAGCACGATGAACTCGGCGAACGCGCCTTGGCGCCCCATACCCAGGATTTCCGGGCACACGCAGCGATTGTCGCGGCCCGAGCGGCAGGCGGCGCATTGGCCGCAAACCACTTGCCCGAACGCGATCACACGATCGCCCGGCGCGAAACCCGAAACGCCCTGACCGACCTCGGCGATGCACCCGCAAACTTCGTGACCGAGAACGGTTCCCGGCGCGACGCCCAGATGTCCGGCGACGATGTGGCGGTCCGTGCCGCACACGCCCGCCGCCGCGACCTGAATCAGCACCTCGCCCGGACCCGCGACCGGCTTGGCGACCTGTTGCAGCGCCACCCGGCCGGGCGCTTCGTAGACGAGCGCTTTCATCGCATGCCCATGTGATGCGCGATGATGTTGCGCTGAATTTGGCTGGTCCCGCCGCCGAGCTCGCAGCCGCGCACTTCCAGGAACCGGCGCATGAACGGCGACTCGCGTTCCCAACCGCGCGCGCCGCCGGTCTGCAGCGCCGCGCTCGTCGCCCGCGCCGCGACGTTGTTCGCCAGCATTTTCGCCATCGACGCTTCCATCGGGCACGGACCTTCCACGTCGCGCTTGCGGGCCGCCGCGTAGACGAGCAGGCGCGCGGCGGCGACTTCGGCCTGCGCTTCGGCCAGCGGATGCGACACCGCCTGGTAGCGGGCGATGGGCTTTCCGTATTGCTTGCGTTGCAAGGCGTAACGCACGCCCTCGTCGATGGCCGCCTGCGCCACGCCGATCGTTTGCGCGGCATTGGCCAGCCGTTCGGGATCCATCAGCCGCGCCAGATTCATCCAGCCCGAATCGACGTCGCCCAGGACCGCCTCCTCCGGCACGACGACGTTTTCGTAACTCACGTTGTTGACCATCAAGGCGCGCATCGCCGCGAACTCGCGCCGCTGAAAGCCGACACCCGACGTCTCGCGCGGCACCAGGAACAGCGTGATGCCCTTCTGCCGCGCGTCGCCCGCGATCTCGCTGGTGCGCGCCGCGGTGATAATGACGTCGGCGCGCTCGGCGCCCGAAATCGGACCCTTGAGACCGTTCAACCGCCAGCCGCCCGCGACCCGTTCGGCGCGCGCTTCCATGCCCGCGAAATCCGATCCGGCGCCCGGCTCCGACATCGACAGCGCGAAGCGGATGTTCCCGGCGGCGATTCTCGGAAGGTAACGCTGACGCTGCGCCGGGGAGCCGCAAGTATGCAGCGCATGCGCCCCGAAGATCGTGCCGGCGATGTAAAGCGTCGACAGCGAAATCGACTTCTTGCCGACTTCCTCGATGAGCAGGCACAGATCGACGACCGAACCGTCGCGCCCGCCATACTCCTTGGGCACCGGCAGCCCCGTCCAACCGCGCCGTCCGCATTCGCGGAAGAAGTCCTCGGGATATTCCTCGTCGTGCTCGATCCGGGCGATGCGCTCGGGCGGGTACGCCGCATCGAGAAACGTGCGAACCTCGTCGCGGAACGCGATCTCTTGCGTCGTCAGGAAAACGTCCATGTCATAGCCCTCCGAAAATCGGCATCCGCTTCTCGCGGAACGCGGCAAGTCCCTCGCGGAAATCCCGCGACGTCAGCGCCGCCGCCTGCAACTCGGTCTCGATGTCGAGCTGTTCGGCGAACGAGCGGCGTTCCACGCCGGCAATCGCCTTCTTCGTGCCGCGCACGGCAAGCGGCGCCAGCGCCCGAACTTGCGCCACGAAGGCCGCGGCCTCGCTTTCGAAGCGCTCGGCCGGCGCCACCGCGCTCGCCAGTCCCGCCGCATGTGCCTCTTGCGCCGAAAAGATGCGCCCCAGGGCGAGGATCTCGAACGCGCGCGCGGGACCCACGAGCCGGCTCAGCGTCCACGTCGCGCCCGTGTCCGCGCCCGAAAGCCCCACGCGCGCGAACACGAACCCGAGCCGCGCCTTGTCGCTCATCACGCGGAAATCCGCGGCAAGCGCCACCGCCGCCCCGCCGCCGAAGGCATCGCCGTGCACCAGCGCGACGGTCGGGATCGGCAATGACGCCAAGGCCAGCACGCCCGCGTTGGCGTGACGCAGTTCCGCGACCGCGACCTCGCGGCCCGCATCGAGAATCTTCTGCAGCGTGTCGAAGTCGCCGCCCGCCGAGAATGCCGGCCCCTCGCCCGCGAGCACCAGCACGCCCGCGTCCGGATCGGCCGCGATCTTCTGGCACGCCGCGATCAACTCGCCGAACGCCTGCCCGTCGAGCGCGTTGCGCACCTGCGGCCGCGCGATCGTCAGGCGATAGACGCCGCCGCCGTTCTGCGAGAGGCGCAGACGCTCAGACATCGAGGCCGAACGCCCGAACGGCGTTGTCGCGCAGGATCTTTCGCGTCGCCTCTTCGGAGAAGCCGCAATCGTGAACGTCCTGCACCGACCGCTTGAACGACAGCAGCGGATAGTCCGTGCCGAAGATGATCTTGTCCTTGCCGTAACCGCCCGCGAATTCCTTCAGCCGCGCCGGCCAATGCCGCGCCAGCCGCGCCGACGTCTCGACATAGACGTTGGGGTGCTTCCAGGCGAGGATCATCATTTCCTCCTCCCACGGATTGCCGACATGCGTGCCG
>CAZXNY010000296.1:0-3953 GCA_964642205.1 uncultured Caulobacteraceae bacterium | reverse complement strand
CTTCAACCGAGTTGGCCTTCCGGAAGGCGGCCATGAAGTCCTTCGTCTGCTTGGCGGCCTTACGCATCACGTAGACCTTCTCGAACAGGAGCGCGACCGCGTAGATCGTGCAGAGGCCGAGGATGATCATGACGCCCAGCTCAACCGCGTTGAGGTGGCGCACCAGCTCCAGCATCGAAACTTCTTGCGCGCCCGAGGCCTCGGCGGCGGCGGCGGCGGAACGGGCCTTCGCTTCGGCGAGGTCCGCAGCGGACGGCGCCACAGCGGCCGGCGTCGCTCCCGTCGCGGCGGCCGGGGTTGCGCCCGCAGGCGCGGCGGCCGTTTGCGCGTAGAAGGAGAGAAGCGAATGCGTCAACGCCGTCATGGTCTGCCCTTTATGCCCTGTCAGTGTCCGAACTGAACGCGGTTGTCTAAACTCTTTGCAACTGATGCTCGATCATTGCGGCGAACGTTAGGTCCGCCGCAGGTTCCCTAGTCGAGCGTTCGGTGAGGGGGATCGCGGGCTCGGAGCCCTGGCAATTGTCCTCCCACCGACGCCCCAGACCGTCGCCATTTTGATCGGCGAACTCTTTTCCCGGAGCGTCCATAGACGCTGGGCGTCTAAATTTTCGGAAAAGGAGGTCTTGTCAACACGCCCCGCGCAGTGCGCGAATGTTTCGCACGCGCGAGACGCCGTCATATCACGGTGCATGGCTCGTTTTGGCGCAGTTTGCGCCTATCTAGGTTGGCGCAAGGAGCACGGGCATGGCGATGGCGGCGGCGGAGATCGAGGCGCTTTTGCGCCAAGCGTTTCCCGACGCCGACATCCGGATCGATGATCTGGCGGGTGATGGCGATCATTACCGGGCGGTGGTCCGTTCGGCGGCGTTCACCGGCAAATCCCGGGTCGCGCAGCACCAAATGGTGTATGCAGCCTTGCAAGGGCGCATGGGCGGCGCGCTGCACGCCCTCGCCTTGGAAACCGCGGCGAAGTAGTCCCTTTGGCATAGTGAGTCCCGAAATGTCAGAACCCGCCGTCTTCAACCAAATCCGCCAAGAGATCGCCGGCAACGACGTGGTGCTCTTCATGAAGGGCGTCGCCACGCAGCCGCAGTGCGGCTTCTCCAACATGGTCGTGCAGATTCTCGATCACCTCGGCGTGGACTTCCGCGACATCAACGTGCTGGCCGATCCCGAACTGCGCGACGGCATCAAGCAATTCACGAATTGGCCGACGATCCCGCAGCTCTACGTGAAGGGGGAGTTCGTGGGCGGCTGCGACATCGTCCGTGAGATGTTTCAGACCGGCGAATTGAAGACGCTGCTCACCGAGCAAGGCGTGCTGCAGCCGGCTTAGGTCTTCGGCCGCTCCGAAACCCTCAGCTTCAACTGCACCACGCCGCCGTCGCGCAGGACGTCGAGCGGGAGCGTCTGGCCGATCGTCTCCTTGTGCAGCAGCTTGTGGATAGCATCGACGCTGGAGGCAGGCTCCCCGCCAAGGGTCAGCACCACGTCTCCGGGCCGTAGGCCCGCGCGCGCCGCCGGCCCGTCTTCGGCCACCGCGACCACGAGCACCCCGCCCGCTTCCTTCAGATGCAGGCGCCGCTGCAGCGCCGTCGACAGCGGCTGAGTCTGCCCTGCGATGCCGAACCACCCGCGCGATACGCGGCCCGACCGCATCAGATCGGGAATGATGCGCTTGGCGGTGTTGATGGGCACCGCAAAGCACAGGCCCTGCGCACCGCCGATGATTGCCGTGTTGATCCCGATCACCCGGCCCCGCCCGTCCACCAGCGCGCCGCCTGAGTTGCCTGGATTGAGCGCCGCGTCGGTCTGGATCACGTCCTCGATCAGCCGGCCGCTCTCGCCGCGCAGCGTTCTGCGTACGGCCGAGACGATCCCGGCCGTCACCGTGGCCTGAAAGCCGAGCGGATTGCCGATCGCGACCGTCAGTTCGCCGACCTTCAGCGCGTCTGAATCACCGAGTTCGGCCGCGCTCAACTTGCCGCCACTCAGGCGCAACAATGCAAGGTCAGTATCGGGATCGGCGCCGATCACTTCCGCGGGCGCGACTTGCCCGTCGTGCAGGATCGCTTCGATCCGCCCCGCGTCCTTGATCACGTGATTGTTCGTCAGCGCGTAGCCATCGGGCGCGACGATCACGCCTGAGCCCGCGCCATCGAACAAATCCTTGCCGCGCGAGGCGCGCCGCACGCCGATCACCGCGGGCGCGGTTTTTTCGACGACCTCGATGACGGTTTGCGAGAAGTGATCGCGATGGCCGCCGCGCGCTTCGCGCAGCTCAACAACATTCGCGGCCGACGAAGCGTGCTTAGGTTTGCCGAACATGGCGGGAAGGTAGGAGCCCAGCGTACGCTGTTCCAGTCCCCTGCTCGCCAGCGCAGACGCCATGCCCTAGACCGGCCCCATGACAACCGAACCGGACCCCCCCGCGCGCGAGCCGTTCAACTTCTTCGAATGGGGGCGCAACAGCTTCTTCTCGGGCGTGGTGCTGGTGCTGCCGGTCGTGGTTACGGTCTGGGTGCTGTGGTCGGTCGTGTCGTTCATCGACCACAACGTCGTGCCGCTCTTGCCGCCGTACATGCGGCCCTATGCGGAATCGATTCCAGGCGCCGGCGTCGTCTTTGCGGTCGCGGCGCTGACGATTGTCGGCGCGCTCGCGGGCAATCTCATCGGCCGGTTCGTCGTCGCGGGTTGGGAGCGATTGCTCGCGAACTTGCCGGTGGTGCGTTCGCTCTATGGCGGCTCGAAACAAATTGTTTCGCAGATCGCCACTCCGGACCGGCAATCCTTCAAGCAAGCCGTACTCGTCGAGTTTCCAAAGCCCGGCGCATGGGCGATTGGCTTTGTCACCAACGAAGATTGCGCCGAGATTTCCGGCGAACGCGAGCTCGTGAGCGTGTTCCTGCCGCAGTCACCGATTCCGACCACGGGCTTTCTCGCCTATCTGCCGCGCGCCGATCTGGTTCCGCTCGCGATCGGCCCCGAGGAAGCGCTGAAGCGCGTCATCTCCATGGGCATGGTCAAACACGAAGACGCAGCGCGCTAGACGATTTTGATCTCGCCCTTCTTCCAAGCGCCCTTCGGGTACTTCGGGTCCATCTCTTCGAGCTTGGCGCGCACGATGGCGGAGATGATCGCGTTGCGGCGCCATTTCTTGTCGGCTGGCACGACGCGCCATGGCGCATGCGCCGTCGAGCAGCGCGTCAGCATCGTCTCGTATGCGGCCGTGTAGTCATCCCAGAGCGCGCGGTCGTCGATGTCGCCCGCGTTGAACTTCCAGTGCTTCTCGGGATCGTCGAGCCGCTCTTGCAGTCGCTCCTTTTGCTCGTCTTTCGAGATGTGCAGCATGAACTTGAGGATCGTGACGCCGTTCTGCGTGAGGTGCTGCTCGAACGCGTTGATCTGATCGTAGCGCTGCTCGACGGCGGCGGCCGGCGCCAAGCTGCGCACCTTCACCACCAGCACGTCTTCGTAATGTGACCGGTTGAACACGCCGATCATCCCCTTCTTCGGCACGGCGTTGTGTACGCGCCAGAGATAGTCATGCGCGAGTTCATGCTCGGTCGGTTTGCCGAAGGCCGTCACGGACACGCCAAGCGGGCCGCAGCCATTGAACACGCCGCGCACCGTGCCGTCCTTGCCGGACGTATCGATTCCTTGCAGCACCACGAGCAGCGCGCGCTTGCCTTCGGCCCACAGCGCGTCCTGCAGCTTGTCGATCGCCTTGGCGTTGTCCTTGGTCGCCGCCTCTGCCTCTTCGCGCTCCCCGAAAAGGTGCGCGCTCACGCTATCCCGGTCAGCGAGCCGCCCATCGTCGCCAGGCTGAACGAATATGTGCGCGTCGAGGTCTTTGGCTTCCATCGCGCCACTTTACACCGAACACCAAAAAGCAAAGCCCCGCCGATCCATCGAGGGACCGGCGGGGCTAAGCGCTTCCGGGCTGGAACTGG
>CAZXNY010000295.1:0-3968 GCA_964642205.1 uncultured Caulobacteraceae bacterium | reverse complement strand
CTTCTGACCGCAGCACTCAACACGCCTCCCGCGGCGTGGCGGCCCTGGCGCAAGCTGGGGCCGTTTCCTTGTGCGTGTATCGTGCGCTTCGCAACGCGCAGCAGGCGAATCTTCCGTTGCGGAGACATCGAAACAGGTTCTTTGGTGGTCAGCCTGGTTAACGGCGTCAAACCTTTGCCGGATGAACTGCGCGCAGCGCAGACGGTCTTGCTTGCAAGGGGAGCACGACATGACGAACCACCGTGTTAGGTCAACGAGCAAGAGATTGTTGGCTGCGGCGGCGATGCTCCTGGCGCTCGGCACCGGCGCGCCCGCATTCGCGCAGACAGCGCCAAGCGCCGACGAGGGCGACATCGTTATTACCGGCACGCGGCGCGCGGCGCGCTCGGCGGCCGATAGCCCCGCGCCCGTCGATGTGATCAGCGCAGCTGAGTTGCTCAATCAGGGCGACACCGATCTGCAAAATCTCCTGCGCACGTCGGTGCCCTCCTTCAATGTGAACGCGCAGCCGATCTCGGACGCGGCCTCGATCATTCGTCCGGCGAATTTGCGCGGCCTTCCGCCGGACAACACGCTCGTCCTCGTCAACGGCAAGCGCCGTCACCGCGCGGCGGTGATCACGTTCCTCGGCGGCGGCCTTTCGGACGGATCGCACGGGCCGGACATTTCGGTGATCCCCGGCATCGCGCTTCGCCAAGTCGAAGTGCTGCGCGATGGCGCGGCCTCGCAATACGGTTCGGACGCGATCGCGGGCGTGATGAACTTCATCCTGCGCGATGACAATGAAGGCGCCACAATCGAAGCCGATTGGGGCCAGACCTACGAAGGCGATGGCGCCTCGTACAGCATCGCCGGCAATATCGGCCTGCCGCTCGGCGACCGCGGCTTCGTCAACATCAGCGCCGAGTACGGCGAAACGGATGCGACGAGCCGCTCGGTGCAACGCGATGACGCTGCAGCGCTCCGCGCCGCCGGCAACACCGCGGTGCGCGATCCGGCGCAGATCTGGGGCACGCCGGAGATCACCAACGACTGGACGGTGTTCGTCAACAGCGCGTTCGAAATCACGCCGCAGATCGAAGCCTACGCGTTCGGCAATTACTCCGAGCGCGAGACGGACGGCGGCTTCTACTTCCGCAACCCGACCAACCGCGCCGGCGTGTTCGCCGGTCCTGAAGTCAACGCGGCGACGGGCGCGGCCCAAGTGGGCGGCGTGCCATCGGTGCTGGTGGGCGATCTTTCGGTCGACACCGCGGGCGATTGCCCGGCCGGCATTCCGCTGACCGCTGGCGGCGGGCTCTTGCCCGATCCGGCGATCCTCGCGGCGGTGACGGCGAACGCGAACTGCTTCTCGTTCGTCGAGATCTTCCCGGGCGGCTTCACGCCGCGCTTTGGCGGTGCGCTCGAAGATCAGTCGATCGTGCTCGGCGTGCGCGGTGAAATCCCGATCGGCTCGGGCCTCAGCTACGACGCGAGCTACACCTACGGGCGGAACAACATCCTGTTCTCGATCCGCAACACCATCAACGCGAGCCTTGGGCCGGCGACGCCGCGCCAGTTCACGCCGGGCGGCTACACGCAGACCGACGAGAACTACAACATCGACTTCGCGTATGGCCTCGAGCTTGGCCTTGCTTCGCCGCTCAATATCGGCTTCGGCGCCGAGCATCGCTCGGAAACGTTCGAAGTGATCGCAGGCGATGTGGCGTCCTACGTGCTCGGGCCGCTGGCGGCGCCTTCTGTGGCGTTCCCGGCAGGCCAAGGCTTCTCGTCGAGCTCGAACGGTTTTGGCGGCTTCACGCCGGCCATCGCGGGCGAAGCGACGCAAGAAAACTACGCGGTCTATCTCGACCTCGAAGCGGACGTGACCGACCGGCTCGTGCTGCAAGCAGCCGTTCGCTACGAAGACTTCTACGATAGCTACGGCGCGACCACGAACTACAAGGCCGGCGCGCTCTATCGCGTGACGGACGATCTGACGGTGCGCTCGACCTGGAGCACGGGCTTCCGCGCGCCGACGGTCGGGCAGGCGAACGTCACCAACGTGACGACGCAGTTCTCCGGCACCGCGCTGATCGACCTTGGCACGATCCCGCTCTCATCGGTGGCCGGCCAGTTCATCGCCGACCGGCTGCAGCTCTCGAGCGGCTTCCGTCCCGAGCTCACGCCGGAAGAATCGGAGAACTTCACGCTCGGCGCGGCGTTCTCCATCGGCGCGATCAACGTGACGGTCGACTACTTCCGCATCGACGTGGAAGACCGCATCTCGCTCTCCGACAGCCAGGACTTCCTCGCGGAGCTCCTGGAAGTCGCGGGCGAAAACGGCGTCGCCATCCCGGTGGGATCGACGACGAGCCAAACGCTCAACCTCCTCGACGCGGCCAACGTGCTCGATGCGGCGGCGTTCGCCGGATCGGACGATCTGACCAGCTTCAGCTTCTTCACCAACTCGTTCGACACCCGCACGCAGGGCATCGATGTCGTCGCGAGCACGAACTTCGCGCTCTACGACGGCGGCGAATCCTCACTGCAGATCGCGTTCAACTGGACCGACACGGAAGTGACGGACGGCGGCGCGCAGTCGGCCGCCCCGCTCTCGCCGGGCCGCCGCTACGTGATCGAAAACGGCCTGCCGAACTTCCGCGGCTCGGCGACGCTCAATCACCGCGATGGACCTTGGAGCGGCCTGGTGCGCGCGAATTACTTCGGTGAGTTCTTCGAGTGCCACGTCGATGCGTACAACGCGGCCGCGCCCACGGGCTGCGACCTGCCGATCGACGCGGAAGACCAATGGACCGTCGATTTCGAAGTCACGTACGACATCAACGACACGTTCGCGGTTTCGGTCGGCGCGCAAAACGCGTTCGACAGCTACCCGACGGACAACCCGTTCGCCGGCGTCGTCGGCTCGGCCTATCCGGCAACCGCGCCGGGCGGCTTCAACGGCGGGTTCTACTATCTAAAGACGCGCGCGACGTTCTAAGCGCGGCGTCAGAACGAGACGGCAGCGGCCCCGGCGCAAGCTGGGGCCGTTTTTCGTTGCGGATGCGCCAAACGCGCCGGTGTGCTACCCTCTCGGAGTGACCATGACCGAGGAACATCGCGCGCTGCTGGCGCGGATCGCCGCAGAGCCGGGGAAGATGGGCGGAAAGCCCGTCATCCGCGGGCGCCGCGTGACGCCGGCAATGGTCCTCAGCTTACTTGCGCGCGGCGCGACGCGAGATGAGGTCCTCGAGGCCTATCCGGTGCTCGAGGCGGCGGATATCGACGCATGCCTGCTCTACGGCGCACGCCTGGCCGAACGCGCGGACGCTGACGGCCTGACCGTCGCCGCCGAGTAGTGCGGCTCCTCGCCGATACAAACATTGTTTCGCCTGCCGTGCGCGCGCTGCGCGCGGATGGTCATGACATCGCTTACTCAGCCGAGCGCACGAGCGATCCTGGCGATGCGGCATTGTTGGCGGAAGCCTATGCCACGCAACGCGTCTTCATTTCGAAGGACCACGACATCGGCGCGCTGGTCTTTCAGGGAGGCGCGGCGCACGCGGGCGTTTTGCTGATTGACGATCTCGGCAGCACCGCCGAAGAATTGGCGCTTATTCGCGCATGCCTTGTCACACACGGTGCACAGCTTTCTGCCGGTGCGTTTGTGCGTGCCACAGCGCGCGGCTCCCGCGTAGCGACGAGCTAGGCCAGCGCCTCTTTGAAAAACCGCGCCATCAGCGCGAAGGCTTGGTCGGCTTCGGGGGCGTCGATGTAGGCCCAGTGCGCGTGGGGCATGGCTTCGAACACGGCGAGACGCGCGTCGACGCCCGCTTGGCAGAGCGCGAGGTGGAAGCGCACGGTGTGGCTCAGCAACTCATCGCGTGTGCCGGCGATCAGGAGCGCCCGCGGATACGCTGAGAGATCATCGTACAGCGGGCTCATCAGCGGATCGGCGAGATCGTGATCGCCGGAATAGCTCTTCA
>CAZXNY010000294.1:0-3989 GCA_964642205.1 uncultured Caulobacteraceae bacterium | reverse complement strand
CACGAAGGCACGCTGCATTTTCCGCATGTGCGGATCGCGAGCGGCCAGGTGCTGACCGTGCCCGATCGCGGCACGGACTGGATGGCGCGCAGTTATGCGCGGTTGCACGAACAGGGCTGGCACCATTCGGCGTGGGCGGATCGCCGTGTCGTGCAGTGCGGCCCGACGAAAGCGCACCTACTGACGACGTTCGTGCGCTACCGCGAAGACGGCAGCGAGCTTTCGCGCTTCGATTCGCTCTATGTGATCGAGTTCAAGCAAGGCTATTGGGGCGTGACGGCGCGCTCTAGCTTTGCGGAGTAACGAACACCGCGCGTTCCGCGATCAGGGCATCGATCTCCGCGTCGCTCTTGCCCATTTCCGCCAGCACTTCGCGCGTGTGCTCGCCAAGCAATGGTGACGGGCGTTTGAACGGATGCGTCTTGCCGCCTGAGGCGCCATAGCCTGTGACGCCGAGGATGCGGCCGAACTGCTTGTGATCGAACTGCAGGAAGTAGCCGTTCGCGGCGAGGAGCGGATCGACGTAGCTATCGTCCGCCCGCCGCGCTTTCACGGCCGAGACGCCCGCGGCGCGCAGCGTAGGCGCGATCTCGACGCCCTGCTGCGCGAACGCCGTCGTAAGCTTGTCCGCGACATCGCCGAAGCGTGGCGCTGTGAGTGCGTCCTTCGGCAAGGCGACGCCAAGCGTGCGCTCGAGCGCCTCGACATCGGCCGGAGTTCGGCAGTCGATCGCGATCCAACCATCCGCGCATTGGTAGAAGCGTTTCAGCGCCGCCGTGCCGATGCAGTCGCGGTCGCCGTCATCGACTTCCGGTGAGCCCGGATACGTCGTGAACGCGCGCGCTTGGTAGAACACGCTCTGACTTGCAAGGCTGGTGATGACCTCTTGGCCCGCGCCGCTCGCTTCGCGCGCGTGCAGCGCAGCGAGAATTGAGAACGCTGTTACAGCCGCGCTCGCGACGTCGTTGACCGCGATCTGGTGATAGACCGGCTCCTTGCCGTGCCCGCCTTGGCGCTGTTGCAAGCCGCTCTCTGACTGCAGCAACGGATCGAAGCCAGGCCACGGCGCGCGCTCGCCTTTGCGGCCATAAGCGGTGATCGAGCACGAGACGATGCGCGGATTGAGCGCGCTGACCGCCGGATAATCGATGCCAAGCCGCGTGCGCACGCCGAGGCGGAAATTGTCGAGCACGACATCCGCGTTTCGCGCCGCTTCGAGAAAGAGCGCTTTGCCCTTCGCGTGCTTCAGATCGAGCGTGAAGGCGCGCTTGCCACGATTAAACGCGGCGCTTACGAGGCCGGATGAGCGGAACGGATCGCCTTCGGCGCCCTCCACCTTCAGCACGTCGGCGCCGAGATTGGCGAGGATCGCGCCGGCGGATGCGCCGGCAATAACGACTCCCATATCAAGCACGCGGAAGCCCGCGAGCGGCGGCGTGTTCGCTTGCGCGGGCGCGCTCGTTCCGCGCGCATCCCATGCAACGTCGTTTGCCGGCTCCAGCCCGTGACGGATCGCGCCGGGTGTCGCACTCAGTTGCGCAGGCAAGCCCGGCATGTCCGCATCGCCCACGCGCACGGCGAGCGCGTTTGCCGCCACCGGCTCGCTCTTGAACCACGTCTTGTTGTCGCTCACCGCCGCGCATGGCACGCCCGCGGCGCGCATGATCTCAACCCATTCATCGCGCGTCTTTGCCGCGAACGCGGCAAGGTAGAGCGGCTCATCGCCCATGCCGTCGCCTTCGCGCGGCGCCATGCCTAGCGCTGCGCGCGCGTTATCAATGAAGGGCGGGAAGAGCGAACCGAGGAACAGCCATTTGCCGTCCTTGCACGGATACAAGCGATAGTGCGGCCCGCCACCGACGGGGCGCGCAACGGCTTGTGCGGAGGCGCCGACGTCGCGCGTCGCGCCATTCATTTGCGACACCGTGTCGAGCCCGCTCACGCGCAATGCACGCCCAGCGCCTGTTCGGTTACGTGCGATCAGCGACGCGGCGATGGAGGCGGCGCCAAGCACGCCCTGGCCGTAGTGCAACAGTGGCGCGATCAAGCACACCGGCTGATCGGCGTAGCTGCCTTGGCGAAACGAAACCGCCGTCATCGCGCTCAGCAGCAAGTGCGATGAAAGGGCAAGTTCGCTCTCCTCGCCTGTGTGGCCGTAGGGCGGGAGCCAGGCGCGCACGAGGCCAGGATTGAGCTTGAGGCACGCCGCTTCGTTCAGCGGATGCGCCGCGTCCTCGCCCGGCGTTCCATCGAAGATCGCAACATCGGCGCCGGCGAGCAGCGCTTCGGCGCGCGTCACGTCCGCCGGCTTTGCGAGATCGAGCGCGAGCAGCTTCTTGTTGCGGCCCCACATGCGCGCGTCGGGCGGATCGTCCGCCAGCGGTGCATGCACTTTGAGGACCTCGGCGCCGTAATCGGCGAGCAGCATCGCCGCCAACGATCCGGGCGTCGCGCGCGCGAAATCCAACACCCGCACGCCTGCAAACGCCGTCATTCCGCCTCCGTCTCTTCCCTTGCGGCGCGCTTGAGGGCGCCTCCCGCACATCTTAGAATGAGCGGGACGCCGCGCGGAAGACGTGGCGCACAAACCGATAGGGTCTTAGGGAGGCCGCGATGGCCGATGGCATGCTCGAACGCGTCCGTGAGGCGCAAGCGCGGGCGCATGAGCGCGCCTATGGCGAGCCGATAGAGACGCTGAATCCAGCGCGCGCCGCCGCCTTCCGGGACGATGCCCAGTGGCCGTTCTTCGAGCGCCTCCGGCGCGAGAGCCCAGTGCATTTCACGCCGGAGAGCAATTACGGGGCGTTCTGGTCGATCACGAAGTACCACGATATCGTGGCTATCGATTCCAACCACGGCGACTTTTCATCGGCGAGCGGGATCGTGCTCCCGTCGAAGGCGGCGCAGGCCTACACGACTGACCGGCCGAGCGCCCAAAGTTTCATCACGATGGATC
This sequence comes from uncultured Caulobacteraceae bacterium, assembly GCA_964642205.1. Classification (GTDB taxonomy): domain Bacteria; phylum Pseudomonadota; class Alphaproteobacteria; order Caulobacterales; family Aquidulcibacteraceae; genus JBEVOS01. Next base: position 1,033 of record CAZXNY010000294.1, on the reverse strand, counting down.
CGCCCAAGCACGACGTGCAGCGGAAAACTGTGAGCCCAGCACTCGCGCCACCATCGCTTGAGCGCATGGCGCCGCAGATTCGTGAGCGCGCCGGGTTCATCTTGGACTCGCTGCCGATTGGCGAGCCGTTCGATTGGGTCGATCTTGTCTCCAAAGAACTTACGACCATGACGCTGGCGACGTTGTTCGACTTTCCGTTCGACGAGCGCCGCAAGCTCACGTTCTGGTCCGACGCGATGACTCAGCCGACCGGCTTCGGCGGCGTGGTCGATACGCTGGAGGAGCGCGAGAAGGCGATTAGAGATTGCTTCGCGTTCTTCGATGAGATGTGGGACGCGCGCGTCGATCTCGAAAACCCCGGCGGCGATCTCATCTCGATGCTCGCGCACGGGCCGCACACGCGGGACATGGGCCGCGCCGAATATCACTCGAACGTCAATTTGCTGATCATCGGCGGCAATGACACAACGCGGAACACGATCTCCGGCTCGGTCTATGCGCTGAACAAATTTCCCGATCAGTACGACAAGCTGCGCGCCAACCCGGCGCTCGTTCCATCGATGGTGTCAGAGACAATCCGTTGGCAGACGCCGCTGGCGCATATGTCGCGCACCGCGCTGCGGGACGTCGAGTTTCAGGGCAAGCAAATCAAAAAGGGCGAGCGCGTCGTGATGTGGTACGTCTCGGGCAACCGGGACGATGACGTTATCGTGCGCCCCAACGATTACGTGATCGACCGCGAACGGCCGCGCCAGCATCTTTCGTTCGGGTTCGGCATTCATCGCTGCGTCGGCAACCGGCTCGCGGAGCTACAGCTCACGATCATCTGGGAAGAGATCCTGAAGCGTTTCCCGGACATTCAGCTCCTGGAAGAACCCAAGCGCACCTACTCGATCTTCGTGAAGGGCTACGAAGAAATGAAAGTGCTGATCCCGCGCCGGAACTAGGCGGCGATTGCATCTACCAGAACGTCGACGAGCTTTTCGGGCGGCTCCCAGGGGTAGGCGCTGATGGTGATGGCGTTGTGCGCAAC
>CAZXNY010000293.1:2872-4040 GCA_964642205.1 uncultured Caulobacteraceae bacterium | reverse complement strand
CGACGCCGACTTCGCCGCGCTCGCCGGCCCGCTCTTCACCTCGCTCACGCTCGCGGCCGGGGGCGCCGCGCTCACGCTCGTGCTCGCCTTCATCGTCGCCGCCGCCGCGCGCGCACGTGACGCGACCGGGCGCGCGGCGCTCTTCGCCGCCAACAGCGGCTACGCCGCCCCCGGCGCCGTGATCGCGCTTGGCGCCATCTCGCTGCTCGCAATCGCACGCGAAGCAGGACTCGTCGGCGGCATGGGCTTTGCGCTCTCCATCGGCGCCCTGTTGTGGACCTACGCGGCGCGCTTTGCCGCCGCGGGCGCACAACCGATCGAAGCAGGGCTCGAGCGCTTGTCCAACGGCGTCGACAATGCCGCGCGCACGCTTGGCGCCTCGCCGTGGCGCCGTCTCACCGGCGTCGATCTTCCGATTGCGGCGCCCAGCGCGCTTGCCGCCGCGCTCATCGTGTTCGTGGAAATTCTCAAAGAGCTTCCGGCGACGCTGATCCTGCGCCCATTCGACTTCGATACGCTCGCCGTGCGCGCCTATTCCTACGCCAGCGACGAGCGGCTTCAGCAGGCGGCCGCCCCCGCGCTTCTCATCACGCTCGCGGGCGTGCTTCCCATCGTCTTCTTCACGCGCGCCGTCACCAGAGCTAGAGCGGGCGCGCATGCCTGACGCGTCCAACGAAGCCGCCGCCATCACGCTGACCAACGTCACGCGCCGCTACGGCGCGCGCGCGGTGGTCGACAATGTCTCGCTCACGGCGCCCGCCGGCCAAGTGCTCGCGCTGCTCGGCCCTTCGGGCTCGGGCAAAAGCACGATCCTGCGGCTGATCGCGGGCCTCGAGCCGGTCGATGCGGGCGAAGTCACGCTCGGCGGGCAAACGGTGTCGACGCGCACGCACACGCAGCCGCCCGAGCAGCGCCGCGTGGGCTTCGTGTTTCAGGACTACGCGCTCTTCCCGCACCTCACCGCCGGCGCCAATGTCGCGTTCGGCCTCGCGCATATCCCACGCGCGGAACGCGACGCGCGCGTGCTGCAGTGGCTGCAGCGCGTTGGCCTTGGCGCACGCGCGCAAGCGTACCCGCACGAGCTTTCCGGCGGCGAACAACAGCGCGTTGCACTCGCCCGCGCGCTCGCGCCCAGCCCGCGCGCCGTGCTGCTCGACGAGCCGTTCTC
>CAZXNY010000293.1:0-2772 GCA_964642205.1 uncultured Caulobacteraceae bacterium | reverse complement strand
TCGCCCGCGCGCTCGCGCCCAGCCCGCGCGCCGTGCTGCTCGACGAGCCGTTCTCGGGCCTCGATCCCTCCTTGCGCAGCGATTTGCGCGATGTCGCGCTCGCCGCGATCAAGGAAGCGCGCGCCACCGCGATCTTCGTCACCCACCACGCCGATGAAGCTTTGCTGGTCGCAGACCGGCTCGCCGTGCTGCGCGAGGGGCGCGTGCTGCAGGAAGCGTCCCCGCGCGAGGTCTATGCGCACCCGGCAAACGCGGAAACCGCCGCCGCGCTCGGCGCGGTGAACACGTTCGATGCGATGGTGCAAAACGGCGCGGCGCAAACCCCGTTCGGCGCCGTCGCAACCGCGCTCGCCGACGGAACGCGCGCGCGCGTCGTGGTGCGCGCGGAAGCGATCGCGCTCACCGATGGCGCCTCCGTCCGCGTGATGGACCGGCGTCCACAAGGCCACGCCGATCTCGTGGTGCTTGAAGCCAGCGGCGGCGCCGAATGGCGCGCGCTCATTCCCGCGAGCGCGCCAACGCGCGAGCGCGCCAACCTCACACTCGATCCGAGCGGCGCGTTCGTTTTCGCGCTCTGACTCCTTCTCCCCTTGTGGGAGAAGGTGGCTCGTCGCAACGCGACGAGACGGATGAGGGGTGCATGCGCCAGCATCGCACGCGTCGCGCTGACACCCCTCACCCATGTCGCGAAGCTGCACCCGCTGTGTGTTTGGCCCTCTCCCACAAGGGGAGAGGGAGACGGCGTGTCGTTAGCTTACAGGCGTGCAGCCGCCGTAATATTCCGTCTCGCCCATCGGCGCGGAGGAATTCCAGCTCGCGTCGCCGCTCGTGCGGTTGATCGTGAAGGGGCGCCCGTCGGTCTCGAACAACGTCACAACATCTTCTTCGATGCGTGCAATCGGCCGTTCACGATCGACGATGAAGAGCCGCCACGGATCGGCCTCGCCGCGCCCTGTCCACGGCTCGGTCACCGTCAGGTCACGCACGGTGTAGGTGTTGCCGAGTTGCGAGATGTTGAGTTCGAACACAACGCGCGCCTGGCTCTCGATCATGATCGGGCCCGCGAGCATCGAATAAGTGAGATCGCAGGTGAGGCGCTCGCCGCCGCCCGCGCCGCTACACGCGCCAACCAGCGCGCTCAGCGCCACCGCAATCAGTCCCGCCCGTTTCATGGCGCGGCGATTACGACGCTTGCGTCTCAGTTTTGTGACGGCCGCCGACGAACGCGGCGATCAGCGCCGCGACGAGTAGTCCCAGCAGCACCAGATTGAACGGCTGGCCCGGCACCGTCACCGGCAGCGAGCGGTAGAGATAAAGGTTCACGACACCGAGCGCCGTCGTCGCCGCCTGCAGCGCGAGAAACAGCGTCACCAGATCGCGCCGCGCTACGATCACGAACGCCTGGAATGCGCCCATCACGATTTGCGAAAAGCCGAGCGAGGCGAACAGCGCGATGATCGTTTGCCGGTTGGTCGAAAGATCGAGCCCCGCAATCGAGTGTGCGCCGCCATCGGGCGCGAAGACGTGGATCGCCCCGCGCCCGAGATTGATCAGCGCACAGAGCGCCAGCACGCCAATCGCGAACGCACGCATCAGCGCGCAGCTTTCGCGACGCGATCGATCAGCGCCGCGATCTCGGCCGGGCTATCTTCCTGCAGGAAGTGCCCGCCATGCAGCGTCACGTGCGGCTGGCCCTTCGCGCCCGGCACGCGCTCTTGAAACACCGCCTCGCCGCCCTTCGTCACCGCATCGCCATCGCTGAACGCGGTGACGAACGGCTTGTTGAACTGCGCCAGCACTTCCCAAGCCGCTTTGTTTTCCGCGACCGAGCCGTGTTCCGGCGTGATCGGCACGAGCTTTGGAAATTCGCGCGCGCCTTCCTTGTAGCTTTCGTCCGGGAACGGCGCGTCATACGCGGCGCGCTCGGCGTCGCTGAGATCGCGCGCACAACCGCCGGTGAGAATGCCGCCGATCGGCATTTGCGGCACGCTCTGGCTGAATTGCAGCCAATTGTTGAAGCCCTCGCTCCATCCCGTGCCGACGGGCAATCCCGTGTTCGCAACGATCACCGCCGCGAAGCGCTCCGGAAACGCCGCGACCAAGCGCAAGCCAATCAGCCCGCCCCAGTCCTGGCAGAACAGAGTGATGTTCTTCAGATCGAGTTGCGTCAGCCACGCGCTCATCCACGCGACGTGCCGCTCATACGTGTAATCCGTGCGCGCCGCCGGCTTATCGGAGCGCCCGAAGCCAACCAGATCGGGCGCCACCACGCGATGGCCGTTCGCGACGAGCGGCGGAATGATCTTGCGATAGAGATACGCCCAGCTCGGCTCGCCATGCATCAACAGTGCGACCGGCGCATCGCGAGGGCCTTCATCGACGTGATGGAGGCGCAGCTTCGTCCCGTCGCCGTCCACGACCTCGCTGTAGTTCGGCGCAAACGGAAAATCGGCCAAACCCGCAAAGCGTTCGTCCGGCGTGCGCAGCACCTTCATGGGCGCCCTCCCTGATTGTGGCACGTTGAGTGCCATAACATAGCGACAGCGTCAAACCCCCTCCCCGCGAGGGGAGGGGGAAGGGGGTGGGGTGAATCACCAACGCACAAAGCGTTCCGCGCGCGCGACATCTCAGCGTGAAGAATGGAGACGTAGGGCTTCACCCCACCCCCACCCCCCACCCCCCAAAAGGAGGGGGGGCGGCAGTGCTAAAGCAGAAACCCCCCGCCCGCAGCGTTCAGCGTCCAACCTCCCAGGTCCGGATCGCCTTCGGCCG
>CAZXNY010000292.1:0-4047 GCA_964642205.1 uncultured Caulobacteraceae bacterium | reverse complement strand
GGCGAAGCGGGCGCGAAGGAAGCCGGCAAGATGCGCCTCGAAGGCAAGGACTACATCGTGCGCGATGGCGACGTCATGCACTTCCGCTTTAACGCCTAACGCTAGTTGAGGAAGTGCACGCGGCTGCGCTCGTAATCGATCACCATCGCACGCGCCTGGCCAAGCACATCCATCCCGAGCAGCAGCGCCGGTTCGTTGTTCAGCTCCCACAGCGTGAACACATACGGATCGCCCACGGCCGCGGTGACGTTTGAAACGTTCACGGCGCCCATCCGCATGCGCGGAATGAACATCAGCTGATCGAGCACGATCGGCCCGCCCACCGTCAGCGTTTCCACTTCGACCGGATTGACGCGCGCCCGCCCCGCACGCACCAGCGCATCGCGCAAATGCGAGTTCGCGATCGTCGCCTGCGCGCCCGTATCGATCACCACCCGCACCGGAATGCCCTCGATCCGCGCGGAAGCGACGATGAGGTTCCCAAACCGCCGCCGCGCCTCGATCGTCGACCAATCGTTGCGCGACACCGGCCGGCGCGCATGCTCGATCAAAATGCGCTCGTTCTCGAAATCCATCGTCAGCTGGCGCCCGGCCATGTCTTCGACGCCCAGCAATCCATCCGCGCGCCCAAGCACGGCCGCCGCGATCACCGGCAGCTCGACGCTCTCGCTCTCGATCACGCCCGCGCGCAGCGTGCGCACCTGCGCCATCGGCGCGGTGAACGGCCCGCCCATCGCATGCACTTGCCCACTGCCGCTCACGGGCAAGCCAAGCTGCGCCGCGAGGCGCGAGGAAATCGCCGATCGGTTCGCGGCGGTATCGACGATGAAATTGAACGGCCCCGCGCCGTTGATATAGACCGGCGCCCAAAGCCGCCCCGTGCTGTCCTCGACGACACTGACTTCCGGCGCGGGCAGATCCTCGATGCTCGCGGGCGTGCGCGTCGGCATCGCGCTCGCGGCGCTTGCGGCGGCGCAAATCGCCAGCACGGCCAGCCATCGAAGTGTGCGCAGCATTGGGCGGCTCCCTATCGGCGCTCAGCGCTCTTTCCGCGGAGCCTACCAGCGTTCGCCGGTGCGTCCATGCACGCTTGCGTGCGGCGCGAGGGCGCCATGCGCGTTTCCGATTGCAGGCGAAGCCGGCTTCGGCCCAAAAGAGCGAGCAAGTTTCGGAGGTTCGCACCATGCCGCTCGATCACGTCTCCGTCGGCGTCGCCGACATGAAAAAGGCGAAAGCGTTCTACGACGCGGCCTTGGCGCCGCTCGGCATGAGCCCGGTCTTCCCGATCGAGGTCGGCGGCGCGCTCGTCGCCGTCGGCTACGGCGACCAGCCCAACAAAGCGAGCTTCTGGATCCAACTGCCAATCAACCGCCAAACCGCCAGCATGGGCAATGGCGTGCACATCGCGTTCAACGCCGCCACGCGCGCGGCCGTCGATGCGTTCTACCTCGCGGCCCTCGCGCAAGGCGGCGCCGATGACGGCCAGCCGGGCCTCAGAAGCGAGTACCACCCGGACTATTATGGCGCCTTCGTGCGCGATCCGAACGGCAACAAGATCGAAGCCGTCTGCCACGCGCCGGCGTAGCGCTTATGCGCGCGCAGCGTCCGCCGCTGCAAAGTGCGCCAGCTGATCGGCGCGCGCTTTCTTGAACGCAGGCCGTTCTAGAACACGTGCGACATACGCCTCCGTCGCCGGGCGCTTCCCGAACGCGCGCACTTTTTCGACGCGCAGCACATCCGCCATCAGCAAATCCGCGACCGTGAACCGGTCAGCCGCGAGCCATTCACGCGACGCCAGCACGCTCTCGATATGCGCCAGCCGGCTCTCGAACCAACCAGTCAGGCCATTCTCCTTCGCGCCGGTGACCTCCAAGAACCACCACGGCACGGATACCATCTCGATCGAATTGAGCGCCGCGATCGTCCATTGCAGCGTCTGCGCTTCACCGGCGGGATCGCGCGGCATCAACTTGTCGCTCTTGCGCGCCAGATGCAGCAGCCCCGCGCCGCTCTCGAACAGCTCCACATCGCCATCGCTCAGAAACGGAATCTGCCCAAACGGCTGGCGTGCGAAATGCGTCTCATCGCGCCCTTCAAACGGCACAGACCGAACCGCGTAAGTAAGCCCCGCCTCCTCGCACGCCCACCTGAGCCGCACATCCCGCACAAACCCGCGCGGCGGCGGCGGAACCCAGTCATACGTCCAGACAATCAGTTCGCTCATTCTTGATGCTTTCTACTGCCGCCCAGAAAGCCTGAACTCCACAGTCGTCCAGCAGGATTGGGGCGGCCTAAGGGGTTGATTATCGAACTGCCAACGGTTGGCAGCGCGAAGTGCGGCAGCGCCAAATCCCCAGTTGGTCGGTGTCTCCCGATCAATCTCAATGAGCGGCGTTGAGTCGTCGCTCGCGATCGACACGCGCAGGCGGACCGAGCCTTCCTTATCGCGCTCAAGTGCGCGGCGAGGATATCGAGGCTGCTCGACCTGTTGCACAACACAACGCAGAGGCACGTCAGTTACCGGGGCAAATTCAAACGGCCAGTCGCCGGCTCGCTCAAAAACATACCAGCTTCCATCGCTCTGCGTTTCAATCAATGCGTAGACCGGCACTGGTTCAGTCGATCTAGTTCGCCGGACTATCGGTGCCTCACGTGCCGGAATGTCACGCATGTCAATGTCTCTTAGCGGTGCAATTGAGCGAGCGCGCAAACGCGATGACCTTAGCGATAGTATTCGATCTCGCGCCGATCGAATTATGGAATTGGCCGTAGCGTGAGAATCTGAGCGCAACAACGCGTCCCTATGTTCGCGCAGAGTGAGTAAGCGTGTGATCGGCCTCTCCGGGGTGACGATTTCCGCTGTTGCCTGCGTGTGCGGCTGAGTCTGACGTTGAAGAGGCACGTCGGACACTGCAATGAACCGAAATGGCCAGTTACCGCCAACCTCAACAACATACCACGCGGCCTCCCCGGGGGCCTGGATCACGTCAAAGACAGACGCGACCTCGCCAGGCGCGCCCCACACTTCGCTCAGCTCAGTACTCGCGGGGAGTCTTCGCACGCTTAGCGGAGTAGCAAGCACGCGCTCATGCGTTGAGTTGCGTGCGCTTAGGCTACTGATACGACGCCGCGCCGCCAACACCGCCTGCCGCTGTTCACCAGCGTCTCGAGCATCGAGTAGCGCGGCCCTAATCTCGCGCAAGCTACTGCCTCTCTGGAGGCTACCAACATCGACTCTCGCGTCGGCAGGTGTGCCCGCTTCAGGATCAATGATGATCAGCGCCCCAACTAGGGCCGAAAAAGATAGCGCGGCAGTTCCCACCATCGCGGCAAAACGAAAGTAGATGTCGCCCAGCGTGGGCAGGCCCTTCGTGATGTCGTCAAAGTTTTGGGTTGGCGGCGGGTCGCCGGGCAGCTCAGGTTTCGCGCCCGTTTTGGGCTTACCGCGACCGGGGCGACGCAACCGGCGCGCACGGAGTGCAAAGAAGTATCGTCGGCGCTTTGCGCACGTCGACCGGAGATGATCGACTAGCTGGCTCCACTCCGTGTTGTTGGTGTCACCGCCCCAATTCTCGAGACTTCTGGTTTGTGTATTGAAGAACCCAAGCGGAACGCGGCACTTTTCAATTACAACTGGCCGAAGGCATCCAGCGCCAGATGCACGCAAGGCTTCCGCGCGAACAAACTTGCTGGACACGGACGAGGGGGACCAAAGGACAACGACTGCAAGTGCTCGACGCAGCTCCTTCTCAATTTTAGCGTCCCAGAGTTCACCCGTTTCAATGTACCTGTCCCACCACACTGTGAAGCCTGCAGTTGTCAGCGCGTTCGCGAACAATTGCGCCGTGGCCTTATCCTGGTGCGCGTACGAAAGAAAAATATCCGCCATCGGTGCCCCTACGGCAGGATACAATCGGCGGCTGCACAGTCCAATGGCATCGCATCGCGTGACCACCGTCACGGCCATCCGGCCTAGGCCGCTGTAGCTTCTGTTCATCGCCAGACGCGATGAAACACCGAGCCAAACGGAGCCAGCCATGACCTCTT
>CAZXNY010000291.1:0-4059 GCA_964642205.1 uncultured Caulobacteraceae bacterium | reverse complement strand
GGCGCTCGCGCCGGCCGAGCCTTGGTCGAGCATGCCGAACGTTGGCGCCTGGTAGGCAAAACGATTACCTGAAGATCGGACCTTGACGAGAGCGATCTTAGATATATCTTTATGTTCGATATATCTTGATACGCACAGAGAGGTACGAAGTGCATCATCACCTAAAATTCCACGGCCATTTCGGCCATGCCCACGCCCGGGCGCGCTGGGGCCGCGAGCATGGCGGGCACCGCTGGCGCGGGCGCGTGTTCGAACAGGGCGACCTGCGGCTCGTGATCCTCAAGCTGATCGCGGACCAGCCGGCCCACGGCTACGAGATCATCAAGCAGATCGAGGACCGGCTCGGCGGCGCCTATAGCCCGAGCCCGGGCGTGGTCTACCCCACGCTGACGCTGCTTGAGGAAACCGGCCTCGCGAAGGTCGAGGCCGAAGAGAACGGCAAGAAGCGCTACGCCGCGACTGAGGCGGGGCGCGCGCATCTGGAAGCCCAAGCCGCGCAGATGCACGCCGCGTTCGCGCGCGCCGATACGGCGACGGGCGACCGGGCGGCGATGTTCCGTATTCGCCGCGCGATGGAGAACCTTAAGACCGCACTGCGGCTTCGCACCACGCAGGGGCCCATGAGCGATGCGCAGATCGACGCGATCACCACGGCGATCGACGCGGCCGCCAACGCCGTGGAGCGCGCGTGATGGAAACGCGCGCGCATATCCCGACGGCGCATGCGAGCCGCTATCTGCAGCAGCTCTGCAAGCACTGGAGCCACCGCTTTGACGTGACGTTCACGCCAGTGGTTGGGCGCATCCCGTTCGCAGAAGACCGCGCCTGCACGCTTGAAGCGGATGCGGATGGCCTGAAGCTGACGCTGGTGGCGCCGGATGCGGAAAGCAACACGCGCATGCAGGGCGTCGTGTTCGATCACCTGAAGCGGTTTGCCTTTCGCGAAGAACTCGTCGCGCCAGAATGGCGCTAGGCCCTACTCCGCCGCGACTTTCGCGTTGCGGAGCAGCACCGGCGTGTAATCGACGCGCTCGCCTTTCGCGTTTTTGACCTTGGGCGCGAGGTCTTCGGCGGTGCCGAGTTCGCGCATGAGGCAGGCGAATTCAAAGGCGATGCCGTCCGGATCGCGGAAGTACATCGAGCGGATCCAGGTCTTGTCGTCCGGCTTTTCTTCGAATGGCGTATCGCTGCCGTGGTTGATGGCGAACACTTTGACGCCCCGCGCTTTGAGATTCGCGTAAATCTCGTCGAATCGCTCCTTCGGGATGTCCATCGCGACGTGATTCATCGAGGCGATGGCGGTCATGGCGCCATTCTTCACGACGTTGAGGTGCTGGGACGCGACGCCAGGCGCCGCGGCGGGCGCATTGTCGAACGTCATGTAGGAGAGCATCGCGCCGTTGCCCATGTCGTGGAAGCTGTGCTGGCCGCCGCGCGGCAGCTCTTCCATCTTGAGCAGCGGGATGCCGATCTCCTCCCAGAACTTCACCGTCTCGTACATATCTGAGCAGACGAGCGCGACGTGGCTCAAGCCTCGTGTGAGTGCGGGCATTGCGACCTCCCTGCCGTCTTTAGCGGCGTTTCCGTGATGGTCTCACAAAAACGCAGCAAGGCAAAACGGCCCCAGCTTTCGCCGGGGCCGTCCAACGCTCGTAGCTCTACGGAGCGTTTGGTGCGCTTATTGGCTGTTCACTTCCGACACGTGCAGCGTCGATTGCTGCAGCTGTCCGGCGGCGTAGGTGCCGACCCAGATGTCGTATTGGCCAGATTGCGGGCCGTTGAAGCGAAGCGAGGGGTTGAGGCCGTTCACACCACCATCGTCATCGCAGTGCCAGCGGCCGTCCGGCGTGTTCACGACGAGCGTCGTGTCCGCGCTGGCGGCGACCGAGAAGATCAGCGGCAGCGAGCCGGCGCTGTAGTTCACGCGGTAGTCCGGCGCGGCGGCGATGTAGCCCGCGCAACCTTGCTGGACGTTCGACGCGGCGTAGCTGCCGCCCGCTGAGATCGCGACGGTGTGCGGATCGGGCAGGAAACCCGCTTGCAGCGCGACGGAGCCGTAGGCCGGCGTGAGGCTCGGGTTCGGGCCGCCGCCGTCGGCGACGGGGGCTTCCTCGGGCTGCGGAACAAAGACTTCCGAGATGTTCAGCTGCGCGTTCGGCGTCGAGCCATCGGACGAGAACGTGCCGACCCAGATTTGGTAGCGGCCCGATTGCGGCGCCGAGAAGCGCACGACCGGGTTCAGGTTGCCGGCGCCATCGTCATCGCAGCTATACGTGCCGTTCGGCGCGCGCACGACGAGCGTCGTGTCGCTTTGCGAAAGCGCGGAGATGATCAGCGGCAGCTGGCCGGCGCGATAGCGCAGCGAGAAATCAGGACGCGCGGCGATATTGCCGGCGCAGGCCGCATGCGTCACGGCCGACGCATCGAGCGGGCCGCCCGCTTGCACGGTCACGCTGTGCGGATCGGGCGTGAAGCCGGAATTGAGACGGACTTGGCCGTACGTGCCGTTGGCGCCGGTGTTCAGGCGGGCTTGCGCGAAGGCGGGCGCAGCACCCAGGCCAAGAGCGATCGCGGCGACCGCGATCATGCGAACAGAATTCTTCATGTGGGTGACTTTCGAGAGGCGACGCCGGGCGGTTTGAAAGCCGCCCGGCGGCGTGGACGAGACGAATTACTGGCTCATCACTTCGGAGATGGTGAGCGTCGAATTGTAGAGCGTGCCCGAGCCGTAGGTGCCGACCCAGATGTCGTACTGGCCAGAGGCAGGCTGGTTGAAGCGGACCATCGGGTTCATGCCGGCGTTGCCGCTGTCGTCATCGCAGTACCAGCGGCCGTCGGGGCCGTTGACCACGAGCGTCGTGTCAGCGCTGGAGGCGACCGAGATGATCAGCGGGTAGGAACCTGCGCGGTAGTTCACGCGATAGTCGGGCGCGTTGGCGACGAAGCCATTGCAATTGCCGCCGATCGACTGGGCCGCGTTGATCGAGCCGCCCGATTGCAGGTTCACCTGGAACGGATCCGGCGTGAAGCCAGCGTTCAGCTGGATCGAGCCGTAGGCCGGCGTCTGGTTAAAGTTCTGCGCGGCGGCCGTACCGACGCCGACAGTCGCCAACACCGCGACAGCGGCGATGGTGCGAAGCAAAGATTTCATCCCAACCCTCCAAAGAGGCGCGCCCCGTTGTTCTGACGACGCGCAGAATCAAGCGCCCGGAATAGAGCCCGCCTGAGCAATCGTGGCTAGGCCAGCCGCCGTTTGCTAGGCCAAATGTGGTAGATCGTGGCTGAAGCGAACCTGAACGGATTGTTAGGCGCGGGTTATTTTGAGCCCGTTCAACGCTTTATGTGACCGCGGGCACAATGGGGCCGGCGGCGCGCTCAAATTGGGTCGCAGTCTACTTTTGGGCGAAGAATTCATGGACGTCCGCCGGGTCGGTCACGGTGATGCAAAGGCGCTCGCCTTCGATGGTGATCTCGCCGCGGGCGACGGGGTGGTTGTTGGCGAGGATCCAAAGCTGATCGTTTTCGCCGGTGTCGAGCGGGATGACGGCGCCGCGGCCCATCCGAAGCAATTGGTGCATCGGCATCGTTGCGCGGCCGAGCACGACGGCGAGCTCGACTTCGACACGGTGGACCTGGCTTCTATCGGACACGCGAATCCCCATCTTTCGAACGCCAGAGTGAGAGCCGAAAGGATTGCCGGGTGGTGAACGAAACGGCGCGGCGTGTGGAATGGGCGGTCTCGCGCGCGCCCGTCGGCTACGAGGCGGCGGTGGCGGCGATGGAAGCGCGCGCGGCCGCGATCCGCGAAGACGGCGCGCCGGAACTGGTGTGGCTGCCGGAACTGACGCGCCATCCCAATGGCGCCACGGGCATGGCGGCGGTGGCCTTCATCGCCGACAACGTGGCCTATGCGGCAGGGGTCTACGGGCGCCTCTTCGGCACCTGGCCGGAGCGCATCGAGGAGGGGTTGCTGGTTGCGACCGGGCGCGCGCCGCTGGCCTTCTGCACCCGTGCCGCGCTGCAGGCTCGCCTGCGCGACGTTGGTCTGCCGGAGCGCAG
>CAZXNY010000290.1:0-4061 GCA_964642205.1 uncultured Caulobacteraceae bacterium | reverse complement strand
TTCCAATCGCCGTCGCGGATCGCTTTGGTCTCGGCGAGAAAGTCCGGGAGTTCGCCAGCGTCGAAGCGCTTTTGACGCTCGACGCGCGCGGCGAGCAGCTTTTGGCGGCGCGCATCGAAGGTGCGGTGCAGGTCTTCCAGGAACGCGAGCGCCTCAGGCGTCAAAATCTCCGCGCCGCGCGCGGGGATTTGGCCAACCACCTCAATGCCGCGCGTTTGCGGCGACGCTGTCGTCGTCATGTGTCGTTTCCTGGTAGCGCTTGCGAACGCAGACGCGCGGACGCTGCAGCAGCGCCCGCGCGATCCGGTTCTTCTTACTTCGTTTCGGCGGGCGCGCGTTCGCGGATCACCGGGACCATTTGATCGCCCCAATTGCCCGCGCCGTCGTGCAGGCGCGAGGTGCGCACCAGCTCAACGGTGAAGCCGCTGTTGACGGCTTGCTCGACCGCGACGTTCAGCCGGTGGGCCGCTTCCGCCACGCGCCGGACGGCGCGCGTGGAATCGTCCCGGTCGGGCATGTCGACGCGTTTGAATTCGCTGTCAGAAGACATAGCGCTCTCCGTTAGCCGGCTGCGAACTGGTTCATGGTGTTGGCGTGGCCGCCGGCCTTCAGCGCGCGCTCGCCGCCGACCATTTCCTTGAACGTATCGCCAAGGTCGGAGCCAACTTCGTGCTGGTGCTTCACGGCCGAAACGCCGCGGCGAATTTCTTCGCGCTGCACCGCGACCACGTAGGCCTTCATCTTATCGTCGCCGAAGTAGCCGCGCGAGAGCTCGTCGACGCTCTTGGCGGTGAGGTGGAAGGTCGGCAGCGTGATGAGGTTGTGGAAGACGCCGGCGCGCGCGGCGATGTCCGTTTGGAAACGCTGGAGGCGCGCATCGGCTTCGAGGCCGAGCGGATCGTTGTCGTACTTCTCGTTCATCAGCGCGGTTTCTTCCGGATAGGCGTCCGCGGTGATCTTGCCTTCCTTGATCCACTGGGCGCGCACTTGCTTGCGCAGGTTCAGCGTCCAGTTGAACGAAGGCGAGTTGTTGTAGGCGAGCTTGGCCTTGGGCGCTGCCTTGCGGATTTCCGCGACCATCGAGGCGATTTCATCGACATTCGGCGTGTCGGTTTCGATCCAGAGCAGATCGGCGCCCCCTTCGTTGAGCGAGGCGATGCAATCTTCGATGACGCGGGCGCGGCCCGTGTTGTCCTTGAACGCGAAGAGGCCGTTCGGCATGCGCACGGGGCGCGTCAGCTTGCCATCGATCTGGATGGCGAGGTCGCCGTCCTTCAGGGGGCTCGCGGGCGTGACGTCTTCGGTCTTCAGCCACTTGATGTATTGCGAGGCGAGATCGCCCGGTTGCGTCGACACCGGCACTTTCTGCGTGAGGCCAGCGCCGAGGCTATCGGTGCGCGCGACGATCACGCCGTCATCGACGCCGAGTTCTTCGAAGGCGAGGCGGCAAGCGCGCAGCTTCTCGATGAAGTCTTCGCGCGGCACGGTGACCTTACCGTCCTGGTGGCCGCACTGCTTGGCGTCGGACACTTGGTTTTCGATCTGGATGCAGCAGGCGCCGGCCTTGATGAGCTCTTTCGCGAGCAGGTAGGTCGCGTGCTCGTTGCCGAAGCCGGCGTCGATATCGGCGATGATCGGCACGACGTGCGTTTCGAAGCTGTCGATCGCTTTGATCGCGGCGGCCTCGCCGACTTGATCGCCCTTGGCGCGCGCGTCGCGCAGCGTCTTGAAGAGATCGTTGAGCGAGACTTCGTCGGCTTGGCGGAGCGAGACGTAGATTTCTTCGATGAGGTCGGCGACGGCCGTCTTTTCGTGCATCGACTGATCGGGGAGGTGGCCGAAGCGGTTGCGGAGCCCCGCGACCATCCAGCCCGAGAGATAGACGTAGGCGCCCTTGGTGGTGCCGCGAAGGCGCTTGACCGCCTTGATCATCTGTTGGGCGTGGAAGCCGGACCAGCAGCCCAGCGACTGGGTGAACTTCGAGGTGTCGGCGTCGTAGGCGGCCATGTCGGCGCGCATCACGGTCGCCATCGCGCGGGCGATGTCGAGGTGCGTGTCGAACGTGTTCTGGAGCTTGAGCTGGATGATGTCGTCGATCGCGATGCCGCCGGGGGCCGTGCCATCCGGGTAGCGCTTCAGGAGATCGTTGCGGAGATCGCGGTAGGACTTGCGTTCAGACATCAGGCTCTGGCCCCCTCGGATAACGAGCACCCCGGCCGCACCCATTTCTGAGCGCCGCCGAGGGGCGGAAAAGCGGATCAGAGGCCGGGCTTTCGGGCGGCTTTCACCAAGTTCGTAAGCCGGAAGCCATGTCAGATGGCCTTTCTGATCGGTGATTTCACAATATTCGCAAAAGGGCGTGGCCCTCTAGGGGTGAATTTGCTAGAGCCTGCGAAGACGCGGCGTAAGGTTTGCAAAGATTGCGAATATGAAGAAGCTCTATGTCGGCGTGCGGCTTCGGCGGCTGCGGGAGGAGCGGCGGATCACCCAGATCGCGCTCGCGCAGTCGCTCGGCATTTCGCCCAGCTATCTCAACCAGTTGGAGAACAACCAGCGCCCGCTGACGGCGCCGGTGCTCCTCAAGCTAAGCGAGATCCTCGGCGTGGACGCCCAAGCCTTCGCCGAGGGCGAGGAGGCGCGGCTGATCGCGGATTTGCGGGACGCGTTCGCCGATCCCGCGAGCGGCGAGCCGATCGCCGCGGCCGAGCTGCGCGAGATCGCGGCCGCGATGCCGGCGGTGGGGCGGGAGATCGTGGCGCTGCATCAGCGCTATCGCCAGGCGCTCGACCGGGCGGACGCGATGGCGCTGCAGATCGGCTTGAGCGGCGGCGATGTCTCCGCGCTCGCGGCGCAGGCGCCGTACGAGCAGGTGCGCGACTATTTCTACGCGCACCACAATTACTTCGATGCGATCGACCGGCGCGCTGAAGAGTTGAGCGACATGCTCAACCTTGAGCCTTATCTCGCGTTCGAGTCGCTCTCGACGTACCTCGAACTTGAGCATGACGTGCGCGCGATGCTCGCGCCAATGGATGAGGGGCGTGCGCGGCGCGCGTTCGATCCCAAGGCGCGGCTGATCACCGTTTCAAATCACCTCGATGCGGGGCAGAGGGCGTTTCAACTCGCGATTCAGATCGCGCTGCTTTCGGCCAACGATGTGATTGCGCCGCTGGCGCAGGAGGCGGGCGCGGGCTCGCCGCAGACGGAGCGGCTCGCGCGCATTGGGCTGGCGAACCATTTCGCGGCGGCGCTTTTGATGCCGTACCGCAAGTTTCTCGCGGCGGCGGAGGCCGAGCGCTACGATATCGAGCGCCTCGGCCAAAGGTTCGATCAGGGCTTCGAGACGATCAGCCACCGGCTCGCGTCGTTGCAGCGGCCGGATGCTGCGGGCGTGCCGTTCTTTTTCATCCGCGTCGATCGCGCGGGGAATATTTCGAAGCGTCAATCGGCGACGGATTTTCACTTCTCACGCGTCGGCGGGGCGTGCCCGCTGTGGAACGTCTATGAAGCGTTCGCGCAGCCGGGGCGTATTCTCACGCAAATGGCGCAGATGCCGGATGGGCGCACGTATCTTTGGATCGCGCGCACCGTCCATCACGACACCGGGCGGTTCGGCGAACCGGGCAAGACGTTCGCGATCGGGCTTGGATGCGATCTGCGGCATGCGGGGCGGCTCGTCTATTCCAAGGGCTTGCGCCTTGACGACATGAGCGCGGCCACGCCCATTGGTGCGGGGTGCAAAGTGTGCGAGCGGCCGGCATGTGCGCAGCGCGCGTTTCCGCAGATCGGGCGCGCGCTCGCCGTCGATGAAAACCGCAGCGTGGTTGCGCCCTACGCTTCGGTTTAGGGCGGGGCGCATCACTTCTCGCGTGAACCGATAGCTGCGCCTTGCGTGGCGCGATCTCCATGCGCATGTCACGCCGAGGTATCGCGGGAGCGGCTCATGAAAGATGTGGCGGTCGTTAGCTATTGCCGTACGGGCATTGCGAAGGCGCAGCGCGGCGCGCTCAACCGCACGCACGGAATCGCGATGTCGGCGCATGTGATGACGGAGGCGCTGA
>CAZXNY010000289.1:0-4082 GCA_964642205.1 uncultured Caulobacteraceae bacterium | reverse complement strand
GCGATCACCAAATCGCTCTTGGCGTCGTGGTGATGATAGAACGAGCCCTTGGTGAGATTGAGCTCGGCGGAGATCAGATCGATCGACGCGCCGCGGTAGCCGCGCTGATTGATGAGGCGCGTGGCGGCGCGCAGAAACGTTTCGCGGCTCGCTTCATCGGCGCTGGGCGCCGGCAATGCGCGGGGCGACCAGGTTTGGCCAGCCTTCGCCAACCCGTTGATCAAAATGTCGGCGAGACGGTCCTGCACGCGCGGATAATCGTCCACCTCGTACTGCGGAAGCCACGCGATGGACCAATACAATTGCTCGAGCGCGATGTTCGTGCGCGTCACACGCGCGTCTTCGCTGAGGCTAAGGCAATCGTCGAACAGCAGCGCCTGCGTTTTGTGGAAGAGCGCGCAATAACGCTCGATCACAACGGCGAAGTTCGGCTCCGAGAGCGTGCGCACATCGCTGAACGTCGCGATAGCGGGCGCCTCGCCAAGGCGGATGCGCTTGTCGAGATCGAGATAGAGGCCGATCAGCGCGCGTAAGCGATCGGGGCCGGTTTCGCCTGCCTCCATCGCCTCGGTGACGATCTCGTCGAACCGCGCGATGCCGTCGAGATAGCAGGCGACGGCGAGGTCTTCCTTCTTTTTGAAATAGTAGGTGAGGCTGTTCTTGATGAGGCCGACGGAAGCGCTCACGTCCGCCAGGGTCATCGCGCGCACGCCGCGCTTGTTGATGACGACAGCCGCCGCCGCGATGATCGCTTCGCGTTTCTTCGTGTAGCGCGTTGCGGCGTCCTCGTCGGGACGCGGCGTGCGGCGGCCTTCTGTTTGGATGCTTGTCACCACAGCCCCCCCCAGGCGGCGTCTATCGCGCCGCTTTGCACGGTGGTCTCAGAAGCAAAAAGGGGCGCGCCGTGAAGCGCGCCCCCGAGATTTGCGGTCAGCTACGGCATTAGAACCGGAACTGGAGTTCCACACCGTAGGTGCGTGGCGGCAGCAGCGTGCCAGAACTCGGCGAGATGCCGAGGCTGGCGTTGTAAACGCCGCCGGTGACGCTGCCGAAGCCTTCTTCGTTGAGGGCGTTCTTCACGTAGCCGATCACAGTGAAGCGATCGTCGTTGTCACGATAGAGCATACGCAGATCCCACAGCGCGAAGGCCGGGGCGCGATAGTCGCGCGTGTCGAAGATCGTCGACTGTTGGGTGTCGACCCAGCTGTACACCGTACCGGCTGTGACCGAGCCGGCGTCCAGGTGCCAAGTGTAATTGCCCTGCAGGACGATTTTGTTTTCCGGCGATTGCGGGAGCGGGTTGCCAGCGATCGGAACGACGGGCGCTCCGTTGCGGGCCGTGTCCGACACCAGCGCGCCGTCCGTGATCTCCGTGTTCAGATACGCGTAGGCGAGACCGAGTTCGAGATTCTCGATCGGCGCCCAGAGCGCTTCGACTTCGATACCGAAGGCTTCGGCATCGAGGTTGCGGAACGCGGTCCCGAACACGCCGCCGCCAAGGGCGACGCGGACGGGAGCTTGGAAGCCGATGTAGTCGTTGAAGAACACGGCCGAGTTGATCTGGGCGGTCGATCCCAGCGTGATCTTCGCACCCGCTTCGTACGCGTTCATGTATTCCGGGTCGGCGCGGAACTCGTTGGCGAGGCCGCTGCCGCCGAAGAACCCGCCCGACTTATAGCCGCGGCTGTACCGCAGATAGAGGTTGGTGTCGTTGTTCGGCTCCCACTGAAGACCGGCGTTGCCCGTGATCGCATCCCAGTCGCCGGCCACGTTGCGGCGCAGGCCGCCGCCCGGATTGGCGAAGCAGCCGTTGCAGACCGCAAGCACCGTGCTCGTAACGTCCGCAGACGCGTTCGAAGCGGTCGGCACCGCGAGCGCAGCGTTGGGCGCCAAGCCGAGAGCGGCAAGACTGGTCGCAACTCCAGCGGTCGTGCCTTCGGTACGCGCCACGAGGCGGGCGGTGTCGAAACCTTCCTTCTCATCTTCCGTGTAGCGCGCGCCGAGCGAAAAGGTCAGGCCTTCCGCGATCTGAAGTTCGCCTTGAGCGAACGCAGCGCGTGACTCGACTTCAAGGTGACCGGCGTAGCGCAGCACGTTGCGGTTCGGATTTGGCGCAGCGCCCAACGGCGCGGCCATGCCCGGATCGTCCGGCGTACGGAAGCCGATTTCCTGATCATAGTCTTGCGCGTAGGTGAACGCACCGACGATCCAGCTGAACGGGCCATCGCCGTTCGACGAGATGTTGATCTCGTGAGAGGACCAAGCTTGGTCTTCTTGATAGAAACCACGCACATCGGGATATACCGCCGCGTTGTAGTTCACCACCGTCGGCAAGCCGCCAACGAGGACAGTGGTCTGAGTCGGCATCAAGAAGACGCCAGTGCGCGGGGTCTGATCGTAGTCGGAACCCGTATCGTAAACGTAGTCCTGATACCCGCCGAGGTACTTAACCGTGAACGGGCCGGCGTCCCACGTGATGTCCGCCCCCCACCGGTCATGCTGACTCAGCTGCCCGCGCGGCGTGAAGTTCGTGTCCATCCGGTACACGTCGTTCGCCTGCGGGTTTTCGGGGCCCGCATAGCCGAACACTGGGTTGTAGTAGAGCGCCGCTTGGACGTTCGAGCGCGACAGACGATCGTGCGGCGAGAAATAACCGACCAGCGTGTTGCCTACGCCGTACGTATCGGTCCATTCGGCAGAGCGGAACGTGACGCGCGCGACGATGCTGTCGCCGATGTCGGCTTCGATCTGGGCGTCGTACAGGTGACGGTTCAGTTCGCCGATGTCCTCGCTCGGGCCATCATTACGAATAAAGCCGTCTTCCCGCTGCTCGTGGACGTAACCGACCGAGTAGCGGAGGAAGTCGGTAACCGGGCCGGAAACGCGCGTTTCAACGCGGCCCCACATGCCGTTGCCGACGAAGCCGCGAATTTCAGCTTCAAATTCGTCCGACGGACGGCGCTGAATGATGTTCATCGCGCCGCCGATGGAGTTGCGGCCGTAGAGTGTGCCTTGGGGGCCGCGCAGCAACTCAGTCCGGGCGATAAAGAGAGGCGGCGTCGCCGCGTCGGCCATCGAGTTCGAGAAGATGCCGTCAGAGTACAGAGCCACCGCCGGGTCGGTACCAATCGCGTTCGTCAGACGGCCGGCGCCGCGGATCGACATGCGGTCATTGTTTGTATAGCTGACCGACGGCGTTTGGCGGGCCAAATCTTCAACCGCGGTGACGCCGAGCAGCTCGCGGCGTTCAGCCGTGTACGCAGACACGGCCACAGGGACATCCTGGATGCTCTGTTCGCGCTTTTCTGCGGTGACGACGACTTCGCCGATGCCAACGCTATCTTGAGCGAGCGCTGCGCCAGTCAATCCAACAAACGTTCCGGTTGCTGCGCACGACAGCAGCATTAGCCTCTTAAGGCCCATGGTCTCTCTCCCCGTACTCGGCCAATTCGGCCTTGTTCTTGTCGAAACCGGCGGGCGCTTCGCGGCGCTTCAAACCAATTCCGGCACGCGCCACTGAGTGACGCTGTGTCATTTCCTCGACCGTGCAGTAGGCTCGGGAAGCTGTCAACGCGCTTGGCGGCGACGTGTCGCATTCATGGCGCTGGCGTGGCGCCGCCGCATCGGTAGCCGGGGGTTTCCCTAACGTTTTCAAGAAAACGAGGGAGCGTGACGGCGCCCGCAGCCGCCATTTTCTTCGAACGCGCGGTATGGCGGAAACAAAATGGGGCGCGTCCCGAAGGACGCGCCCCGAGGGGAGAGATAGGGTAGGGTCGCTTAGAAGCGGAACTGCAGCTCCACGCCCGCCGTACGCGGGTAGCTGAGCAGGACGGTCCGGCGCGAACCGACCGCAGTCGGGGTGCCGCCGGTCGAGCTTTGGTAGCCGACCTCGTCCAGCGCGTTCTTCACGAAGCCGATGACCGTGAAGGCGTCGTTCGCGTCATTGAAGATGAGGCGGAAATCGACGTTCTCCCAGGCCGGGGACGTGTAGATCGGGTTGTTGAAGATCGTGGACTGCATGCTGTCGGTGTAGGTGTAGAGACCCACGCCGCTGAGCGATGCGCCGCTGGCGAACTCGTACG
>CAZXNY010000288.1:0-4090 GCA_964642205.1 uncultured Caulobacteraceae bacterium | reverse complement strand
CTTGCCGATGCGGCGCGCGACAGCGCCGGTGAACGCGCCCTTTTCGTGCCCGAACAGCTCGCTTTCGAGGAGGTTCTCCGGGATCGCGGCGCAGTTCACCGCGATAAAGGGCGCGCCGGCGCGGCGCGATTTGCGGTGCACGTAGCGCGCCATCACTTCCTTGCCGACGCCGCTCTCACCCGTGATGAGGATCGATGCATCCGAACCCGCGACCTGATCGGCGAGCGCGACGACGGCCTTCATCGCCGGGTCTTCGGCGAGCATCGGGCGGCTGTCGTCGCAAATCGCTGCGAGCACGGCGGCGATCTGTTCGGCATCCGGTGGCAGCGAAATGTACTCGCGCGCGCCGGCGTGAATGGTGCGCGCGGCTGCTTGCGGATCGATGCCGACGCCTGCGGCGACGACTGGCACGACGATGCGTTCTGCCTCGTTCGCGGCAATGAGCGCGGCAATGTCCATGCGCGCATCGACCATCAGAAGGTCGGCGCCCTTGCCGGCGCGCAGCGCGATCGTCGCCTGTTCGATCGTGTCGACGTGGCTCACCTTCGCGCCATTTTCCATGGCGATCTTGGTGGCGGCGGCGATCTGGCCGCCAAGCGGGCCAACGATCAGAAGTCGCATATTCCTACTCCTTCATCGCAGCCTTCAGGCTGCGTCGCCGTCCTTGATGATTTCCGTCATGGTCACGCCGAGCCGTTCGTCGAGCGCGACGACTTCGCCGCGCGCGACAAGGCGGTTGTTCACGTAGATGTCGATCGCTTCACCGACTTTGCGGTCGAGCTCGATCACCGAGCCGCGTGCGAGGCGCAGCAACGTCGCCACCTCCAGATGCGCGCGCCCGAGCACGGCCTGGATGTTCACCGGCACGTCGTAGACGGCGGAGAGATCGGAGGCGCTGTGGACGCCATCGTCGATGGTCGCCGTCTCGTTCGGCGCGGGCGCGGCCAATTCATCGAGCTTCATTTCACCGCTCATGGCGTGTCTCCAGTATCGGCGCCCGCAAGCGTGGCGGCGATAAGCGTGTCGATGCGGTCTGCTATTTCGGCGGGGTCGAGGCGCACGACGCCGTCCGTCCAGTCGATCGCGACGGCGCCGGCCGCAAGGCCAGCTTCGCCGCGCACGACAATCTTGCCGGCGTAGTGATGCTCTTCCGCCATGGCTTCGATCATCGGCTTCAGGCGTTCGGCGGCGTTTTGCGGCACGCGCACCAGAAGGCGCGGCCCGTGGCGCAGCGTATCCATCGCTTGCTCGATGGCGGCGAGTGCGCGCTCCTCGCCAAACTGCGTGAGGGCTGCGTCCGCGATTTTGCGCGCCGCGGCGAGCGCGAGCAGGGCGGCGTCGCGCCGGATCGCCTTCTGCTCGGCGTCCAATGTTTGCAGCGCCGCGCTTGCCGCCATCGCGAGGTCTTTAAGCGCGGCCGCCGTCGCGCGTTCGGCGAGTGCGACCGCATCGACCTTGCCGCTTTCATACGCGCGTTGACGCTCAGCTTCGACTTCATCGGAATCGAAGCGGCGCACGCCGGCGCTGTTGTCTTGCAAGATCGTGCCATCAGGCGCGAACTCGACATCGAAGGCGTATTTGCGCGCGGCCATCAGTAGATCAACTCATCATCAGACTTGCCGTCGGAGAGCACGATCTCGCCTTTGGCCGCCAATTCCTTCGCGAGCGCGACCATACGCGCTTGCGCCGCATCGACGTCTTTGAGGCGCACCGGGCCCATCGCGGCCATGTCGTCCTTGAGGATTTTCGAGCCGCGTTCCGACATGTTCGACATGAAGAGCGTCCGAAGCCCGTCCGACGCGCCCTTGAGGCCAAGCGCCAGATCGCTCTTATCGACTGCGCGCAGCAACGTCTGAACACCGCCGCTGTCGAGCTTGTTGAGGTCCTCGAACACGAACATCAGCGCGCGGATGCGATCGGCGCTGTCACGCGAGCGGTCTTCGAGTGCGCCGAGGAAGCGCGTTTCGGTCTGCCGGTCGAAATTGTTGAAGATTTCGGCCATCAGTTCGTGGCTGTCGCGCTTTGACGTGCGCGCGAGGTTCGACATGAACTCGGTGCGCAGCGTCGTTTCGATCTTCTCGAGAATTTCGCGCTGCACCGGTTCCATGCCGAGCATGCGCAGCACGCATTCAGCCGCGAAATCCTCTGGCAGCTCGCCGAGCACCTTCGCTGCATGCTCCGGGCGCACCTTTGCGAGCACGACAGCAACCGTCTGCGGATATTCGTTCTTCAGATAGCTCGCGAGCACCGCCTCGTTGACGTTCGCGAGCTTGTCCCAAATGTTGCGGCCGGCCGGGCCGCGAATTTCTTCCATCAGTGACGAAACTTTGTCCGCCGGCAAGAAACCCGCGAGCAAGCGCTGCGTCTGCTCCACCGAGCCCATGATCGTGCCGGCGCCCGAGAGCTTCTGCACGAACTCCACGATCAGCGCTTCAACGACCGTTGCGGGAACAACGCCAAGCGACGACATCGCTTGCGAGATTTCTTTGATCTCTTCTTCGTCGAGCAGCGGCCATATCTTCTTGGCGTCTTCGCCCAGACACAGAAGGATAATCGCGCTCTTCTCCGCGCCGGAATAGCGCGTGAGGTCAATCTTCTCCGCCGGTTGCTTGGCTTCGGCTGGCGCCCCGGCGCCTTCGGATTTTGCGAGAGCGCCCATCAGATTGCGTTGTTCAGCCAGCCGCGAATGATCTGCGCGGATTCATCGGGATGCGTATCGACGACTTCAGCGACGCGCTTGGCGGAGGAGGCGGTGACGCGGCCCTGAATCCGCGCCACGTCGATGCCGGGCTCGCCGTCAGGTCCGGGCAAACCCGGCGCAAGTGGCGGCCCATCGAGCGCGCCGCCAGCGCCGCCGGGGCCCGCGAGCGCGGGAGCGCCGCCAGCGGCTGCGCGCGGGCCACCGCGAATGAGGCCGCCCACCAACGGGCCGAGCACAAAGAACACCATCGCGAGCGCGGCCACGAGCGCGGCGACAATTTCTACGAGCCGCATGATGTCGAGATTGGCCATGAAGCCCGGACCGGACTCCGTGCCTTCTTCCAAATTCGGCCGCGCAAAGCGCATCGAGACGACCTCAACACGGTCGCCGCGTTGTTCATTGAAACCGACGGCCGAACGCACGAGCGCCGTCATCTGCTGCAATTCTTCCGCGCTGCGCGGCGCCCATGTCGCCTCGGCGCCTTCAGCGCCGGGTGTGGTGACCCCATCGACCGCGACGGCGACGGAGAGCCGCGTGATGCTGCCGCCCTCGCTGACGGTCGTGCGTGTCGTGCGCGAGATTTCGTAGTTGACGGTTTCTTGGCTGCGGCTCGAGTTCGGCCCGCCCGAACCGCCGCCGCCCGCCGCGGCTGCGCCATCCGGTACGTTGCCGCTCGCGCTTGCGCTGCCGCCGCGGCCGCCCGCGCCGCCTTCTGAGGTGTCTTCGCTCGTCGATGTCGAGCGCACCACGCGCCCTTCCGGATCGAACCGGTCCTGCGTTTCGGTGACACGGTTGAAGTCCATATCGGCGGTGACCTGCACGCGTGCATTGCCAACGCCGACCACGCCTTCGACGATATCCGTGACGGTCGAGCGAATGCGTTCTTCCATCGCGGTCTGGCGCGCGTCGACGCCTTCGCCGCCATCGCTGCCGCCTTCGCCGTTCGAAGCAGCCGCGAGGAGGCGGCCGGTTTCATCGAGGATGGTCACGCGGTTCGAGGTGAGACCCGGCGTCGCGCTGGCGACGAGGTTGCGCACGGCGCGCACCTGGCCTGCCGTCAGCGGATCGCGGCGCAGCTTCAACACGATCGACGCGGAAGGCTGCTCGGCCTCGCGCGCGAACAGCTGCCGCTCGGGCAGCACAAGGTGCACGCGCGCGCTTTCGACCCCGTCGAGCGAGCCAATCGTGCGCGCAAGCTCGCCTTCGAGCGCGCGCAAGCGGTTCACGTTCTGCTGGAATTGCGTCTGCCCGAGCGCGTCCGGGTTATCGAAGATCTCGTAGCCGACGGACCCGCGAGAGGGCAGGCCAGCCTCTGAGAGCATCAGCCGCGCCGAAAGCACCTCGCTCCGGGGCACGTAGATCGAAGAGCCGTCGCCCCGCAGCTCATAC
>CAZXNY010000287.1:0-4104 GCA_964642205.1 uncultured Caulobacteraceae bacterium | reverse complement strand
TGCGGCTACAACATGGGCGATTATTTCGCGCACTGGCTGTCGCTTGGCGGCAAGACCGACGCTGACAAACTTCCGCGCATCTACTACGTGAACTGGTTCCGCAAGGACGAGAACGGCAAGTTCGTCTGGCCGGGCTTCGGCGAAAACAGCCGCGTGCTGAAGTGGATCGCCGAACGTCTCGACGGCAAAGCCGACGCGCAAGACACGCCGATCGGCCGCACGCCCGCGCGCGGTTCGCTCGACCTCTCGGGCCTCACGCTCACCGATGCGCAGATCGACCTGCTGACAAGCGTCGACCTCACGGTGTGGCGCGAAGAAGCGGCGCTCATTCCGCCGGACTACAACAAGTTCGGCGCGCGCCTCCCGCAAGCTTTGTGGGACGAGCACGCCGCGCTGACGCATCGCATAGAGAACTGGTCCGTCGTGCCGCTGACGCGCCATGACGATGAGAAGGCCAAGCTCGACGCCGCCCGCGGCCTCAAGCCCAAGGCCGGCGACGCCCGCACGCCCGAGCCACGCAGCGGCGCCGGCGCCGCGAACTAAGGTCTGACGCCAAACAAACGAAACGCGCGCCCCTCACGGAGCGCGCGTTTTTGTTGCCCACCGCGCCGCAGCTAGCGGAAGCTGGCGTTCAGCGCGTCGAGCGCCTTGGAGCCCGGATTGAGCTCGGCGTCGCCAAGTTCGTTGAGCGGCGCATCGATCGTGCCGAGGCGGCCGTGCAGATCATCCGCGTCGGGATCGACATAGAGCAGACCGGTGACGATCTCACCCTTGGTTTGCCGTTCCTGCAGATACGCCATCGCCTGGATGCGATCGGTCGGATCGTAGTGCTCGGCGATTTTCCGCAGGCGAATTTCCGACCCGTCGTGCTGGCGCACGGTCGTGACCGTGCCCGGGCCGTAATCGACCGTGATCTCTTCGCGGCCAGTGATGAAATCGAGCCGGTTCACAGCGTCGTTGTGCGCGCGCACATAGTCGAAGCTCTTGGTCGAACCGACGTGATTGTTAAACGCCACACACGGGCTGATGCAGTCGATGAACGCCGGGCCCGGATGCGAGATCGCCGCCTTGATCAGCGGCACGAGTTGCGCCTTGTCGCCGGAGAACGAGCGCCCGACGAAGGTCGCGCCGAGCTGCAGCGCCATGCTCACGAGATCGATCGGCGATTCCGTATTCTCCACGCCGCGCTTGGACTTCGAGCCACGGTCCGACGTCGCCGAGAACTGGCCCTTCGTGAGCCCGTAGACACCGTTGTTCTCGACGATGTACGTCATGTTCACGCCGCGCCGCACCGAGTGCGCGAATTGTCCAAGGCCAATCGAAGCGCTGTCGCCATCCCCTGAAACGCCGAGATAAATCAGCTCACGGTTCGCCAAGTTCGCGCCCGTCAACACGGAGGGCATGCGCCCGTGCACGGAGTTGAAGCCGTGCGACTGACCGAGGACATAGTCTGGCGTTTTTGACGAGCAACCGATCCCGCTCATCTTCGCGATGCGGTGCGGCGGCAGTGCGAGCTCGTAGACGGCCTGGATAATCGCCGCCGAAATCGAGTCGTGGCCGCAGCCGGCGCATAACGTCGAAATCTTGCCCTCATAGTCACGCCGCACGAGGCCGAGTTCATTCGGCTTGAGGTCCGGGTGGTGGAGGCGCGGCTTGGTGATGTAGGTCATATGTGCGCGCTCCTACTTCGCCGCTTCTTTGAGGCGCGGAGCCTCGGGCGGCCTGAGGCGGCCCTCAATGGCGTTGACGATGAAGCGCGCCGTGATCGGCGTGCCATCGAAGTGCAGCACGCGCACCAGCTTGTCGGGATGCACGTCGCCTTCGTTGATGATCAGCGTGCGCAACTGCGCATCGCGGTTTTGCTCGACGACGAACACCTGCTCGTGCGCGTCGATGAAATCGAAGATTTCCTTTGCAAACGGGAAGCCGCGCACGCGCAGCGCATCGAGGTGCACGCCCTTCGCGGCGAGCTGATCGAGCGCCTCATCCATCGCCGGTGTCGTCGAACCGAAATAGATCACGCCATCGGGCGTGCGCTTCTTCGCATCCTTCCGGATCGGCGCGGGTACAAGCTTCTTGGCCGTTTCCCACTTCCGGAGCAGCCGGTTCATGTTGTCTGCGTAGACGTCGCCGGCTTCGCTGTAGCGCGCATACGCATCGTGACTGGAGCCGCGCGTGAAATACGCGCCACGCTCGTGCACGCCCGGATAGGTGCGGAAACCAATGCCGTCGCCATCCACGTCAAGGTAGCGCGCGAGCTGCTTGCCGGCCTCCAGCTCCGCCGCCGTCAGCACCTTGCCGCGATCGAGCGCTTTCGTGTCGTCCCACGCGAACGGCGCGACCAGCCACTCGTTCATGCCGATATCGAGATCGAGCATCACGAACACGGTCGTCTGCAGCCGGTCGGCCAAATCGAACGAAAGCGCGCCCATCGAGAAGCACTCGTTCGGGTCCGCCGGAAACAGCATCGGGTGTTTGGTGTCGCCGTGCGACGCGTAGGCCGCGCCGAGCAAATCGGCTTGCTGTGTGCGCGTCGGCATGCCCGTCGAGGGCCCACCGCGCTGTACGTCGAAAATCACCGCCGGGATTTCCGCGTAATACGAAAGCCCTATGAACTCCGTCATCAGCGACACGCCCGGCCCGCTCGTGCAGGTGAACGAACGCGCGCCGTTCCAGCCCGCGCCCATCACCATCCCGATCGAAGCGATCTCGTCTTCGGCCTGCACGATCGCAAAGCGCGCCTTCTTCGTCACCGGATCGATGCGGAACTTCTGGCAATGCGCCGTAAACGCTTCCGCGACGGACGTTGACGGCGTGATCGGATACCAGGCGCACACCGTTGCGCCGCCATAGACGGCGCCGAGCCCCGCCGCGTTGTTGCCTTCGACGAAAATCCGGTCGCCCACCTTGTCGGCGTGCTTCAAGCGCAGCGGCAGCGGCTTCAGATTCTCGACCGCGTAGTCGCGCCCAAGATGCAGCGCCTGCATGTTCGGGCGGATGAGGCGCTCCTTGCCCTCAAACTCTTCGCTGATCAGCGTTTCAACCGCCGCGATGTCGAGCCCGATCAAATGCGTCAGCGCGCCGACATAGCAGATGTTCTTGAACAGCTGCCGCTGGCGCGGATCGGAGAACGCGGCGTTGCAAAGCTGCGTGAGCGGCACGCCGACAATGTTGATGTCCTCGCGAAACTTCGAGGGCGGCATGGGCTTGGTGGAATCGTAGAGCAGAAACCCGCCCGGCTCGATTTCCTTGATGTCCTGATCCCAGGTTTGCGGGTTGAACGCGCACATGAGATCGACGCCGCCGCGCCGCCCGAGATACCCAGCCTCGCTGATGCGGACCTCGTACCACGTCGGCAAACCTTGAATGTTCGAAGGGAAGATGTTGCGTGCGCCCACCGGTACGCCCATCCGCAACACCGCCTTAGCGAACATCCCGTTCGCGCTCGCCGAGCCCGAACCGTTCACGTTCGCGAACTTAACGACGAAATCGTTTGTGCCTGCGATCGGCTTCATTGGCTCTTGTCCGTTCGCCCTATTCCGCCGCGACCTTCATCGGCGCGGTGCACGCGTCGAGCGTCTTGGCGGTATTCAGGAGGAATTTCTGCATGTCCCACGCGCCAGTCGGGCAGCGCTCGGCGCAAAGGCCGCAATGCAGGCAAAGGTCTTCGTCTTTCACCATCACCCGATTGGTGGGCAGCGGATCGGACACGTACAGGTCTTGCGTTTCGTTGAGCGCCGGCGCGGTCAGCCGTGTGCGCAGCTCGGCTTCCGGTCCGTTCTCGGTGAACGTGATGCAGTCCATCGGGCAAATATCGACGCACCCATCGCACTCGATACATGCCGAGCGCGTGAACACCGTCTGCACATCGCAGTTGAGGCACCGCATGGCTTCGCGATAGGCGAGCGCGCGATCGAACCCGAGCTCGACCTCGAGCTTCACGTCCCGCAGCGCCTTTTCCTTATCCTGGAGCGGCACCTTGAAACGGTTCTCGTTCGAGATGTCGTTGTCGTAGCTCCACTCGTGGATGCCCATCTTCTGCGAGAACGTCGTGATGTTCGGCGCCGGGCGCTCCTTCACGTCGCGCCCATTCACGAACGCATC
>CAZXNY010000286.1:0-4108 GCA_964642205.1 uncultured Caulobacteraceae bacterium | reverse complement strand
CCCCAAGGGGGAGGGATCATGACGGTTTCCGTGCAACCACACGCCTTCGACACGGCTGCCGAACTTGCGGTGCTTGAAGCAAGCGGCGCGGGCGCGGTCGCGAGCTTCGTCGGGCTCGTGCGCGGCGGCGAAGGGATCGTTGCGCTGGAGCTCGAACACTATCCCGGTTTCACCGAAGCGGAGATCGCGCGCATCGAAGCTGCGGCGCGCGAGCGCTTCGATCTGATCGACACGCGCATCGTGCACCGCTACGGCGCCATGAAGCCGGGCGAAGCGATCGTGCTCGTCGCCGCGAGTTCCAAACACCGGCGCGACGCTTTGCAGGCGGTCGACTTTCTGATGGACTATCTCAAGACCGACGCGCCGTTCTGGAAGCGAGAAATCAGCGCCGATGGCGCCAAATGGATCGAGCCGCGCGCCGATGACCGCATCGCGCGCGCAGCCTGGGAGACCGAGACATGACCACCGTGATCCCCGCCCCCGGCGGAAAAATCGACGAAGGCCGCCCATTCACGCAGGTGCGCATCGCGGTGATGACCGTCTCCGACACGCGCGACGAAGAGAGCGATACGTCCGGGCAGGTGCTCGCGGACCGCATCACGAAAGACGGCCACGCGGTCGCCGCGCGCGCCTGGGTGAAGGACGACGTGAAGGAAATCCAGGCGCAAGCGAAAGCCTGGATCGCCGACCCGCAGGTGGACGTGATCATCTCCACCGGCGGCACCGGCATCACGGGGCGCGATGTGACACCCGAAGCGCTACGGCCGCTGTTCGAGAAGGAAATCGACGGCTTCAACGTGGTTTGGCACATGGTGAGCTACCAGAGCGTCGGGCTCTCCACGCTCCAATCGCGCGCGTGTGCGGGCCTCGCGAACGCGACCTTCATCTTCGCGCTGCCCGGGTCGAACGGCGCCTGCCGCGACGGGTGGGACAAAGTGATCAAGTGGCAGCTCGATAGCCGGCACATGCCGTGCAACATGGTCGAGCTCATTCCGCGCCTCAACGAGAAGTGAGATGACGCAAAAGCTCACGCATCTCGATGAATACGGCCGCGCCCGCATGGTCGACGTGTCGAACAAGGCTGTCACCGTGCGCGAAGCTGTGGCGAGCGGGCGCGTGCGGATGAGCGCGGAAGCGTTGGCGCTGGTCGTTGCGGGCGATTCCAAGAAGGGCGATGTGCGCGCGGCGGCGGAGCTTGCTGGCGTGATGGCCGCCAAGCGCACGGCCGAACTCATTCCGCTCTGCCATCAACTGCCGCTCTCAAGCGTCAAGGTCGAGATCGCACCGCAGGACGGCGCGATTGGCGTGACAGCGCGCGTGAAAACGAACGCGCAAACCGGCGTCGAGATGGAGGCGCTGACCGCCGTCTCCGTCGCCTGCCTCACGATCTACGACATGCTGAAGGCCGTCGATCGCATGATGGTGATCGAAGCGATCACCCTGGAAGAGAAGCGCGGCGGAGCGTCAGGCGAATATGTCCGCGCCTAACGACGTGCTGCGCAACGCGAGCGTCGATGACGCGCGCGCGCGGATGCTGGCGCACATAGCGCCGCTCGCCATTGAAGACATCGCGCTGCTCGACGCCGCCGGACGCGTGCTCGCCGAACCGATCGTCGCAAAGCGCGACCAGCCGCCCTTCTCCGCGTCTTCCATGGATGGCTACGCAATCCGCGCCGCGGACGCGCCAGGCGCGCTCACCGTCATCGGTGAGTCGAGCGCGGGCGCAGGGTTCGCGCGCACCCTGAAGGCGGGCGAGGCCGCGCGTATATTCACCGGCGCGCCGATGCCGGAGGGTACGGACACGGTCGTCATTCAGGAGGATGTCGCGCGCGACGGCGACACGATCACCGTTCCTGCCGCGCCGATTGGGGACAACGTGCGCATTCAGGGCGTCGACTTCAAAGCCGGCGTCACGCTGCTTGCAGCCGGCGCGCGGCTCGATGGCGTTTCGCTTTCGCTCGCGGCGGCGGCCGGCGCACCAACGGTGCGTGCGCGTGCGCGGCCGCGCATCGCAATCCTTTCGACAGGCGATGAGATCGTCGCGCCCGGCGGCAGCCCTGGGCCGCATCAGATTTTCGATTCCGTCAGCTTCGGGCTCATCCCGCTGATTGCGCGCTGGGGCGGGATCGGCACGCGGCTCAACGCACGCGGCGACGACATCGCCGAACTCGCCGCCGCCGCGCGCGAGGCGATGGCGGCGCATGATCTGCTCGTGACGATCGGCGGCGCATCGCTCGGCGACCGCGACCTCGTCAAACCCGCCCTCGGAACCCTCGGTGTTGCACTGCATGTAGAGCGCGCGAGCGTGCGACCGGGCAAGCCGGTGTGGTTTGGGCAAGGCGCCATCGGCCGCGTGCTGGGGCTGCCTGGCAATCCCGCGTCCGCGCTCGTGTGCGCCCATCTGTTTTTGAAGCCGGTAATCGCGGCGTTTACGGGCGCAGACACAAGCGCGCGCCTCGTGCGCGCAACGCTCTCCGGCGACTTGCCGAAGAATGGTCCCCGCGAACACTATCTGCGCGCACGCCTCGATGTGACGGACGCGGGCGTACTGCGTGCAACGCCGTTTGAGTTGCAAGATTCCTCTCTGCTCTCCGTCTTCCGCGACGCCGATGCGTTGGTCCGGTTGCCCGCCGGCGCACCGGCGCTCACGACGGGGGCGCTGGTCGACGTACTGCCGCTCAACCGCGCCTAGCCGTGCGCATCCTCGTTGCGACTGATTCGTTTAAGGATGCTGTGAGCGCGCGGGACGCGGCCGAGGCAATCGCGCGCGGGCTCAAGCGCCATGCGTTTCCCCACAAGATCGTGACGTTTCCCATGGCCGATGGCGGCGAAGGCACGATGGACGTGCTGGCCGCGCGGCTCGGCTTACAAAGCGTCGAGATCGAAGTCGCCAATCCGCTCTTTCGCCCACGGCGCGCGCGCTATCTGCTCGGCGGCGCGCATGCGGTGATCGAACTCGCCGAGGCGGCGGGCCTGCAATTGCTAGCGCCCGCCGAGCGCGATCCGCTCAACACAACGACGCTTGGTGTCGGCAAAATGCTAGCGGACGCGTTGGCGCGCGGCGCGCGTGACATTTTCCTCGCCATCGGCGGCAGCGCGACGAACGACTGCGGCGTCGGGCTCGCCAGCGCGCTCGGTTGGCGTTTCGTCGATGACGCGGGCGAACCGATCCGCCCTGTCGGCGGTGCACTGCATCGCATTGCGCGCATCGAGCCACCCACAACGCCGCTCCCGAATTTTGTGCTGCGCGTCGCACGCGACGTGCAAATCCCGCTGCTCGGCCCGACGGGCGCCGCGCACATGTTCGCGCGCCAGAAGGGCGCTGACGCCGCCGCCATCGCCGCGCTCGAAGCGGGCGCGGCGCATCTGTGCGAGATCGTGCACCAGCAGATCGACCTGGGCCGTCCCGAGAATTTCGGCGGCGTCGGCGCGGCAGGCGGCGCGGGCTTCGGCGCGATGGTGTTCCTGGGAGGCGGTCTCTACGACGGCGCAGAGGCCGTGATGGACGCGATGGATTTTCAGGCCGAAGCCGATCGCGCCGATCTCATTATCACGGGCGAAGGCCGCCTCGATGGGCAAACGGGATACGGCAAGGTCGTCGCCGCCGTCACGTTGCGGGCGCGGTGGCGCGGAAAGCGCACGCCCGTCGTCGCGCTCTGCGGCGCAGTCGACGCGACTGCCGAAGAGATTGCACAGCTTGGTTTGAAGGACGCGATCGCGATCAGCGATCCTGCAGCGCCGCTCACGGAAAATCTCGCGCGCACGGCCGAAAATTTGGAACGCGCAGCGGCGGCGCTGAAGCTTTAGCTCCAGCGCCGCGCGCGTTCGTTAGTAGCGGTAGTGATCCGGCTTGAACGGGCCGGTTTGCGGCACGTCGATATAGTCCGCCTGCTCCTTCGAAAGCTTCGTGAGCTTGGCGCCCAGCTTTTCGAGGTGGAGCATCGCGACCTTTTCATCGAGGTGCTTGGGCAGCGTGTAGACCTGCTTGTCGTACTTGGCGCCGTTCGTCCAAAGCTCGATTTGCGCGAGCGTTTGGTTGGTGAAGCTCGCGCTCATCACGAAGCTCGGGTGGCCCGTTGCGTTGCCGAGGTTCACGAGACGGCCTTCG
>CAZXNY010000285.1:0-4112 GCA_964642205.1 uncultured Caulobacteraceae bacterium | reverse complement strand
TCGAGACCAACCGCCGCGAAGTGCTGGGTGATTTCCCGGGCATGACGTTCGCGCCACGGTTCTCGCCCGATGGCGGCAGCGTGATCCTCACGCTCGATATGAACGGCAATTCCGAGATCTTCTCGATGAACCTCCGGACGCGCCAACGCGTGCGGCTGACCAACCATCCAGCGATCGACACCTCGCCGTCCTATTCGCCGGACGGGCGCCAGATCGTGTTCAATTCCGATCGCGGCGGCAGCCAGCAACTTTATGTGATGAACGCCGATGGATCGGGCGTGCGGCGCATTTCGTTCGGCGAAGGGCGCTATTCGACGCCGGTCTGGTCGCCGCGCGGCGATCTGATTGCGTTCACGCGCCAGAGCGGCGGGCGTTTCGCGATCGGCGTGATGCGCCCCGACGGGCAGGGCGAACGCATTCTTTCTGAATCCTATTTGGACGAAGGCCCGACATGGAGCCCGAACGGCCGGGTCATCATGTTCTTCCGCGAAGATCGCCCCGGCGCTGGCCCCAAGCTGATGTCGGTCGATCTCACCGGGCGAAATCTGCGCGTGGCGCCGACCCAGACCGATGCATCCGATCCGGCCTGGTCACCGCTTCTTCCGTGAAGAATTCGTGCGGCGGCATGTTCTGCGTTGAATGCTGAGGTTTTGGCGGTATCTTCGCCCGCGTTGAGGGGTGAGAACCGAAGGTTCGAGGAGTATTAAGCATGCGCCAAATGTTCGTCCTTGCAGCGGTTGCTGCGGCAACGGCTTTGACGGCCTGCCAAAGTCGTCCGGCTCCGGTCACCGAGGCGCCCACGACCGGCCCGGTGCAGCCTGAAGCGCCGCGCGGCCCCGTGCCCGGCTCGGTCGAAGATTTCCGCGTGTCGGTTGGCGACCGCGTGTTCTTCGGCCTCGATCGCTCCGATCTTTCCGCCGAAGCGCGCCAGATCCTCGAACGCCAAGCCGCTTGGCTTCAGCGTTATCCCAACGTGCAGCTCCTGATCGCCGGCAATTGCGACGAGCGTGGCACGCGTGAATACAACCTCGCGCTCGGCGCCCGCCGCGCTGCTGCGGCGCGTGACTATCTCGTCTCGCTCGGCGTTTCGGGCGCGCGCCTGCAGACGGTGAGCTACGGCAAGGAGCGTCCGCTCGATCCACGCTCGAACGAAGAAGCGTGGTCGGTGAACCGCAACGCGCATGCCCAAATCGTGAGCGGCGCCGTCTCGTAAGCGCCCCGCTCTTAACTGTGTCTTGTAGGTCCCAGGCGTCAGCGGAAGCTGCGCCTGGGATTTGCATATGTGGTGAACGCCAAACTTTCGCCCGGCAAAGCAAGCAAGCGTCGTTTCATGACTGAACGGAATTTCGCCCAACAAGCGTTCGCGGCCGCGATGTGCGTGGGCGCGCTCGCCTTTGCCCAGCCGGCCTTCGCGCAGGCCTATCCCGGCCCGAACGATGGCCTGGCGCCCGCCGCCCGGCAGGACCGGATCGAGGATCTCGAGCGCCAGCTCATCGAAGCGACGGCCGAGAACGAACGTCTGCAGCGAGACCTTGCCGCGAGCCAGCGCGAAGTGGGGCGGCTCCAAACCATCGTGAACGACCTCGCCTCGGTGCGGGACGCTGTCGCGCCCGTGCAAGTCGCGCCGCCCAGCGCGCCGCCGCCCGCGCCCGGCACGTCCGCGCAGCAGCGCGCGCAAGGCACGCTTGGCGACTTGCCGGCAAGCGCTGCGCCCGCCGCGCCTGCGCAACCAACCGTCACCGCCGGTGAAGCCTATTCGCGCGCCCGCACGCTCTTGAACAACGGCCGCCTCGCTGAAGCTGAAGTCGCGCTCGCGGAATTCGTGCGCGATTATCCGAACGCCGAAACCATCGCGGATGGACGCTACTGGCACGCCTTCACGCTGCTCGCGCGCAACAACTACCAGCCCGCCGCCGCCGGTTTCCTCGATTATCTCAACCGTTATCCGAACGGCCCGCGCGCGCCTGAAGCGCTCGTGCGGCTCGGTATGGCGCTGGGCGGCTTGGAGCGCGGGCGCGATGCGTGCGCTGCGTTCCGCGATCTGCCGCGCCGCTACCCGCGCGCCACGCAGCCGGTCCGCGATCTCGCCGCGCGCGAAAGCCGCGCGATGGCGTGCCCCGCCTAGTGTAAGCTGCCGGCCATGCCGGCGCTGCCCCCTGGTGTGACGATCGAAGATCTGCGCGCCGTCGTCGATGCGGCGGGCGATGGCCCCGTGCTCGTTGCGCTCTCGGGCGGCGGCGATTCCACCGCGCTGCTGCACTTGCTCGCGGATATCGCGCCCAAGCGTTTGATCGCGGGCGTCGTCGACCATGCACTACGCGCCGGGTCCGCGGAAGACGCTCAGAGCGCAGCAGAGGTCGCAACGCAACGTGGCGTGCGCGCTGAGATCATGCGTCTGTCGTGGAGCGAAGGCGCTAAGCGCGCGCAAGCCGCGTTCCGCGCTGCGCGCTACGAAGCGCTCGCCGCCTGCGCGCAGCGAAACGGCGCGCGCGTGATCGCGCTCGGCCATACGCGGGACGATCAGGCAGAAACAGCCGCGATGCGCGCGGCACGCGGCGGCGTCGGCGGCATGCGCCGGTTCGCGCCCGCGCCGGTCTGGCCGGAAGGAGCGGGGATCGTGCTCGCGCGCCCATTGCTCGGCGCGCGCCGCGCGGCGCTACGCGCATGGCTTGCTGATCGCGACGCGCGCTGGATTGAAGATCCTTCCAACGAAAACACCGCCTATGAGCGCGTGCGCGTACGCCGCACGTTGAGCGATGCCGATATCGCGCGTCTCGCGAGCGAAGCGGACGCGCACGCCGCTGCCGAGATCGCGCGCGATCGCGAAGCCGCCGCGTGGATCGCGATGCACGCACGCTTCACCGCCGGCGCCATCGCCCTCGCCGCGCCGCCGCCGCTGCGCGCCCTTGGCGCACTGGCCGCCGCCGCCGCTGGGTGCATCCGAAGCCCGCCTGCCGCCGCCGTTGCGCGCCTCGCGGCCCGCATGGCCGCGCCGGGCTTTCGTGGCGCGGCGCTTGGCGGCGCGCGGATCAGCGCCGCGCAAGGCGCTTTCCTTATCCGCCGCGATCCCGGCGCCGTGTTTGGCCGCCTTGGAAGCGCGGGCCTTACGGCGCGCGCGATCGAGGAGGGCGCTGCGGCCGTTTGGGACGGGCGGGTTCGGGTAGCGGCGCGCGCCGCTGTCACGCTCGAAGTGGGCGCGACAGACCCGGACGCGCCCCTGGTTCGCGCTGGCGGGGCGCTCTTTTCGCTAACAGACGCTGAAGAAGCGGGCCTGGTGCGCGCGGAATGGCTCCTTGCGGACCATGTTTCTCACATCCTGTTCACCCCGCCTTGACCGCCCCGATGGCATAAAGGGGTGTTAAGAGGGGCTTTGACCCTTATTTACAGGATTGGCGCGGGCCGGACGGGCTCGTGCATGGACCCGAAGGTCGGAACCGCCAATGCCCATTCGCACGCCGCTCATCTGGGGCATCATCGCCCTCGTTCTCGTCGTCCTGTTCATGGCGGTCCAAGGCCCGCGCACCGGCAACGCCGAGACGTGGTCCTATTCGCGGCTGATGGATGAAGTGCAGGCCGGCAAGGTCGGCGCGATCACCACGGCAGGCGACACCATCACCGGCCGCACGACGGACAATCAGACTTTTGTCACCTACACGCCCGCCGGCACGCTGGACGATATCGTGACCGCGGCCGACGCCGCAAACGTGACCGTCGCGGCCGCGCAACCAAAAACGGGCCCGACGCTCGTTGATATTCTGATCGGCTCGCTGCCGATGCTGCTGCTGATCGGCGCGTGGTTCTTCTTCATGCGCCAAATGCAGGCGGGTGGGCGCGGCGCGATGGGCTTTGGCCGCTCGAAAGCGCGGCTGCTCACCGAGGCCAAGGGCCGCGTCACCTTCGAGGACGTGGCCGGCATCGACGAAGCCAAGGACGAACTCGCCGAGATCGTCGAATTCCTGAAAGACCCCGGCAAGTTCCAGCGCTTGGGCGGCAAGATCCCAAAAGGCGCGCTGCTGGTCGGCCCGCCGGGCACGGGCAAGACGCTGCTCGCGCGCGCCATCGCCGGCGAAGCCAACGTGCCGTTCTTCACCATCTCCGGCTCGGACTTCGTG
>CAZXNY010000284.1:1911-4163 GCA_964642205.1 uncultured Caulobacteraceae bacterium | reverse complement strand
GGGCCTGATCGCCGGCCTCAATGCGGCGCTCGCGGCGGGCGGTTCGGCGCCGTTCGAACTCACGCGCGCCGATGCGTATCTCGGCGTGCTGATCGACGATCTCGTCACGCGCGGCGTCACCGAGCCGTATCGCATGTTCACGTCGCGCGCCGAGTATCGCCTCACGCTGCGCGCCGACAACGCCGACCAGCGTCTGACGCAAAAGGGGATCGACCTCGGCTGCGTGGGCTCAAGACGCGCCGATCGATTTGCCGCGAAAATGCAGGCGATTTCGCACGGCCGCGCTCTCGCGCATGCGCTCACGCTCACGCCGCCGCAAGCGCGCGCGCATGGGCTCACGGTCAACGAAGATGGCCAGCGCCGCGATGCGCTCACGCTGCTCGCGTATCCGGGCGTGACGTTCGGCAAGCTCGCATCGATCTGGCCGGAGCTGAACGCGCTCGACAAAGCGACACGCGAGCAACTCGAAATCGACGCGCTCTACGCCGGCTACATTGAGCGCCAGGCGGCGGACGTCGCCGCGTTCCGGCGCGACGAAGATCTGCGTCTCTCGCCCGATCTCGATTACGCGCGCGTCGGCGGTCTCTCGAATGAAGTGCGCCAGAAGCTCGCGCACGCACGCCCCGCCACACTCGGCCAGGCCTCGCGCATCGAAGGCGTCACGCCCGGCGCGCTCACCGCGCTCCTCGCGCACGTGAAGAAGGCGGATCGGAAGCGCGCGTGAGCCAAGCGCAACGCAATTGGACCGCCGGCGCCTCGCCGGCACGGCGCAATGCAAGCCGGCGAGGGCGCCGGCGGTCCTGGTCATGAGCTACGGCAAGGACAACTTTATCCGCGACACCGGCGTTTCACACGAAACAGCTGAACGCCTGGAAACACATCGCGCGCTGCTCGCGGAGTGGAGCGGGCGGATGAACCTCGTCGGCCCCAAAGAGCTGGAGCAATATTGGAAGCGCCACGCGCTCGATTGCGCCCAGCTCGTCCCGCTCGCGCCGCGGGCCAAGCGCTGGGTCGACCTCGGCAGCGGGGCGGGGTTTCCGGGCCTGGTGATCGCCGCGCTCCTCGCGGAGAAGCCGGGCGCCGCCATCCACCTCGTTGAGGCCACCGCCAAGAAGGCCGCGTTCCTGCGGGAAGCCGCCCGGGCGATGGCGGTCCCCGCCGAGGTCTTCAACGTCCGGATCGAGGCGTTCGAGGGCGGCCAGAAGCGGGGCGGGGACAGGTACGATGTGGTGACCGCGCGTGCGCTCGCGCCCTTGTCGCGACTCACCCTCTATGCGAAGCCGATTCTCGACCGCGGCGCCCAAGGGCTCTTCCTCAAGGGCGCGGACATCGACGCTGAGCTCGCCGCCGCCGGTCTCGCCCAAAATGGTGGGGCGTACCGGGTGGACGTTGTGGAGAGCGTGAGCGATCCGCGCGGCCGCGTTGTTCGCATCGCGGCTCGCCAGCCGAGAGGGTGAGGTTCCAATGCGGGTTCTGGCGATCGCGAACCAGAAGGGCGGCGTCGGCAAGACGACCACCGCCATCAACCTCGGCACCGCGCTCGCGGCCGTCGGCAAGCGCGTCGTGGTGTTCGACACCGACCCGCAGGGCAACGCCTCCACCGGCCTCGACATCGGCCCCGAGCTTCGCACCGTCACGAGCTATGACGTTCTCGTCGGCGACCGGTCGCTGTCTGGCGCCGTGATGCCAACGAAAGTCCCGGGCCTCTTCATCGTCTCTGCCAACGCGAACCTCTCGGGCGTCGAGACCGAGCTCATGTCGGCGCTTCGCCCGCAGCATCGCTTGCGCGACGCGCTCGCCGCGTTCCGCGCGGAAGAGCAGGGCGCCGGCTACGATTACATGCTGATCGATTGCCCGCCCTCGCTGAACATCCTCACCGTCAACGCGCTCACCGCATCGGACGCCGTGCTCGTGCCGCTGCAGACGGAGTTCTTCGCGCTCGAAGGTTTGACGCAGCTTCTGCAAACGATCGAAGCCGTGAAGCAGAACCTCAATCCGTCGCTGCAGATCCAAGGCATCGTGCTGACGATGTACGACAAGCGCACCGCGCTTTCCGAACAGGTCGCAACGGACGTGCGCACGCACATGGCGCACCTCGTTTATGAGACGG
This sequence comes from uncultured Caulobacteraceae bacterium, assembly GCA_964642205.1. Taxonomy (GTDB): domain Bacteria; phylum Pseudomonadota; class Alphaproteobacteria; order Caulobacterales; family Aquidulcibacteraceae; genus JBEVOS01. The sequence goes on along the minus strand of CAZXNY010000284.1, from coordinate 2,053 downwards.
TGATCCCGCGCAACGTGAAACTCTCCGAGGCGCCGAGTCACGGTCTGCCCGCGATCGTCTACGATCAAAACGCGTCTGGCTCGAAAGCGTATCTCGAACTCGCGAAAGAGATGATCGCGCGCGAGCAGGTCCTGCTCGCCGC
>CAZXNY010000284.1:0-1811 GCA_964642205.1 uncultured Caulobacteraceae bacterium | reverse complement strand
GCCGTGGCGCGCGCCGCATCGTGCGCCGCTTCCGTGTCGGCGAATGTATACTGAATGCCCTGCAGCTCATTGGCGCCGTCAGCAACCGTTGCGTCGATCAGCGCGCTCACCGCTTGCAAATTGCTCACGCGGATCGCGACCGTGTTGCGGCTGAGATAGCCGCTGATCCGCGCCGGCGCGCCGCGCGCATATGTGTATTGCGGCTCGAGCGCGTAGTTCACGGTTTGCACGTCGGTCTCGGCAACGCCCGCCGCGCGCACCGCCGCCATCACCGCCGTCATGCGCTGCGCTTGTGCTTGCTGTGCGGCGTTCGCGGTCGCGCCGCGCGCGACGACGCCGAGCGTTACGATCGCCAGGTCCGGCGTCGCCCGCTCCGTCGCGCTCGCGTAGACGCTGAGCAGCGTTTCACGTTGTCCGCACGCGCCGAGCGCCAGCACGGCGCCAAGCGCCAACATCGCGGCGCTGACGCGCGCGCTCATCTTCAAACCCTGCATGTCTCTCTCCCTGCCCGCGATCAGCGCCGAGGATCGTGGCGAAGCTGTGAGGAGCGCTGCCCGGAGAGCCAGGGGAGAGCAGGGGTATGGCTAACGCCCCGGCGACGATCCTGAACGGATTGTGGGAAGAATCGCCCGCTGACTCGCCAAGGAGGCAAGCTTGGCAACAACTGGGTAAGAATTACCCACCAGAAATTAAACTAAGACGAATCGGGTCGGGCGACGGGAGCAGGTCAATGAGCGATTTCGGCAGACCAAGGGGTTTAGGCCGCGGCCTCTCCGCGCTGCTCGGCGACCCGCGTCCGGTAGAGCCCGCGCCCCAACAGGCCGCCTGGCCCACGACGCCCGCGGCCCCGGCCCCTCAGCCGGCCGCCCCGCCGATCATGCAGGCGCCCCCGATTACCCAACCGCCGGCCGCGAACGTGGTTGAGCTGCCGAAGCCCGCGCAACCGATCCCGCAGCACCAGCCGCCGGCCCAGCCGGTCGCCGCCGCGCCCCAGCCCGCGCAGCAGCAGCAGGCCGCCGGGGAGGGCGCCCGCTCGATCCCGATCGACCTCATTCAGCGCAATCCGAACCAGCCGCGCCGCACCTTCAACGAGGCCGAGCTCACCGAGCTTGCCGACTCGATCAAAGCGCATGGCGTGCTGCAGCCGATCTTGGTGCGCCCGATCGCGGGCAACCGGTTCGAGATCGTCGCCGGCGAACGCCGCTGGCGCGCAGCGCAGCGCGCGGGCCTGCACGCGATCCCGGCCGTCATCCGCGAGCTCGACGAAGTCGAGGTGCTGGAAATCGGCATCATCGAAAACGTCCAGCGCGCCGACCTCAATCCGATTGAAGAAGCGCTCGGCTTCCAAGCGTTGATCGATCGCTTTGGCCGCACGCAACAAGACATCGCCGATGTCGTCGGCAAAAGCCGTCCGCACATCGCGAACATGCTGCGTCTCCTCGCGCTGCCGGAAGAGCTGCAAGAGATGGTCAAGGATGGCCGTCTCTCCGCCGGCCATGCGCGCGCCATTCTCACCGCGCCCGATCCGCGCGCGCTCGCCGCGCGTGCGATCGCGGAAGGTTTGAGCGTCCGCGAAATCGAGCGCCTGGCGCAGCAAGCGAAAGATGAAAAGCACGGCGCGCGCGCCGGCGGTCATCCCTCCGCGCCGCCGATCGAGAAAGACGCCGACACGCGCGCGCTGGAAAAACGCCTCTCCGACGCGCTCGGTCTTGCGGTCACGATCAACGACAAGAACGGGGCAGGGGAGTTGAAGATCAACTACCGCACCCTCGAACAGCTCGACGATCTCGCCCGGCGCCTCAGCGGGTCGA
>CAZXNY010000283.1:0-4186 GCA_964642205.1 uncultured Caulobacteraceae bacterium | reverse complement strand
CCATCGGCCCCCTTCTCCAGCGCTTTCTTAGCGTGCGCGATGGAGATGATGTCGTGCAACACGATGCCGCCGTAGGAATGGATCGCTTCGTTGAGCCACGGCTGCGCGCCGAGCGACGTGATCACGATCGGCACTTTGTACTTCACGCACATCTCGACGTCGTGCTCGAGCCGGTCATTCGACTTGTGCACGATCTGGTTCACCGCATAGGGCGCAGCGCCCGGCGCATCGGCCAGTTCGTCATTGATGCGCTGCAGCCATTCTTCCAGCACCGGGCCTGGCCGCGCATTGAGCGACGGAAACGAGCCGACGACCCCCGCCTTACACTGCGCGATCACCAGCTCCGGGCCGGAAATGATGAAAAGCGGCGAGCCGACAACCGGGATGCGGAGGTTCTGGAGGACTGGCGGGAGCGACATGTGAGCTGAGCCTTTCGAAGCGTCTTGCACGATACCCATGGGTACTGCTAGAGTACCCATCGGTATCGGTCAAGCCGAAAGTTAACGCCATGGCGCCCCGCGCTGCCGCAAAGCGCAAAGATCCCGCCGAAGCCCAGCCGGCCCGGCCCGGCTGGCTCCCGCCGGTCCACGATCCGCGCGCCGAAGCGGTGCTCTTGGCCGCGTTCGACGTGTTCATGGAGCACGGCTACGAGGGCGCGACGATGCTGGAGATCGCGACGCGCGCGAAAGTCTCCAAGCTCACGCTCTATGCGCTCTTCAAAGACAAGGAGGGCCTCTTCGAAGCGCTCGTCGCGTGGGGCGCGCAGCGCTATCAGCTCGATGCCGAAGCACTGAACGCGCTCGCCGCCGCACAACCGCGCGAAGCGCTGGAGCGTTACGCGCTCGCGTTTGCGCGCGTGATGCTGCGCTGGCAATCGATCGCGCTCTTCCGCATCGCGGTCTCGCAAGCGGCAAAGCGCCCGCGCATGGCGGCGGTGCATGACGATCTGACCCGCACCGAGCGGCAATCGACGCTTGCGCCACTCGTGCAGCGCCTCGTAGACGGCGGCCTCGTCGCGGATGAAGACCGCGAAGACTTCGCGCGCGACTTCCAGGCGCTGATGCGCGGCGAAACCTATTACGACGTGCTCGTCGGGCGCGCCGAAGCGCCAAGCAAGGAAGCGGTGGAACGCCACGTCAAACGCGCGCTCGCGCGGCTCCTGCGCGCCTACGAACCGGCAGCTCCTAAGCAGGCTTCCGCAGCGAAAAATCGCGCGAAAAAACGCCCCACTTGACCGGTGCGTCAGGGCGGGCCTTTCTGCCCCCGATGACCGATCTCGCAGACGCAACAAAGCTAGCCGAAGGCTTCGAACCGGCCGACGAGCCGCGCTGGCGCGCCATCGCTGAAAAGGCGCTCAAAGGCGCCCCGTTCGAGCGCCTCGTCGGCAAATCCGCGGACGGCGTGCCGCTCGCCCCACTCTACCGCGAAGCCGATATCGCAACCGCCGCCGATCCCGCTGGCGTGCCCGGCCACGCGCCGTTCGTGCGTGGGCTCTCCGTAGCGCGCGATCCTTTGCTGCCTTGGCACATTCGCCAAGCCTTCGCGCATCCCGATCCCGAAGTGACAAACGCGGAGATTCTCGCTGATCTCGATCGCGGCGTGTCCTCGATTGAACTCCAGATCGATCCCGAAGGCGCCCGCGGCGTCGCCATCCGCAGCGCCGCCGATTTCGATCTCGCGCTCGCGGGCGTGCACGCCGATCTCGCGCCCGTCGCGCTCGATGCGGGGCGCTACGGTCTGTGGGCGGCGGAATTGCTGCGCACACGCCTCAAGGGCCTCGCCGCGCGCGGCACCGCGTTCAACATCGATCCGATCGGCGCGCTGATGCGCGAGGGCGCGATGGGCGCGGGCGACATCGCCGCCGCCGCCAAGTTTGCACTCGCAACGCGCGAAGCCCTGCCCGACGCAACGATGCTGCGCGTCGATGCGCGCCCGGTGCACGAGGCGGGCGGCACGGACGCGCAAGAGCTCGCCGCCGCGCTCTCTGCGGGCGTTGCGTATCTGCGCGCGCTGACAGACGAGGGCGTCAAGATCGACGACGCAAGCGGCGCGCTCCTCTTCACGCTCGCGATCGGGCCGGACGTGCTCATCGAAGCGGCCAAGCTCCGCGCGCTGCGGCTGTGCTGGGCGCGCGTGATGGAAGCGTCTGGGGCACGCGAAGCCGCACGCGGCGCACGCACGCACGCCGTCACCTCGCGCCGGATGATGACGCAGCGCGATTCCTGGTCGAACATTTTGCGCGGCACCGCGGCGTGCTTTGCCGGCGCCGTCGGCGGCGCGGACGCGATCACCGTGCTGCCGCTCACCGATGCGCTTGGCCTGCCGACGCCTTTCGCGCGGCGCGTTGCGCGCAACACGCAGATCACGCTCATGGAGGAGAGCCATCTCGGCGCCGTCGCCGATCCCGCGGGCGGCGCTTGGTTCGTCGAAAAGCTCACGCAGGACCTCGCGCAAGCCGCGTGGACGAAGTTTCAAGCGCTCGAAGCCGCGGGCGGCATCGTTGCCGCGCTCACGAGCGGCGCGCTACAAAAAGACGTCACGACCGCACGAGCAGCGCGTGAGAAAGCCTTCGCCACGCGCCGCCAAAGCGTCACCGGCGTGACGGACTTCCCGCTGCTCGATGAGCGCAAACCGGAGACCGCCTCGGCGGATGCCCGCGCGACCGTCGCGCGGCGCGGCAAACTCGAAGCGCCAGCTCCCGGCGCGGATGTGAAGGCCGAAGCGCTATCGGTCGTCCGCTGGGCTGCGCCCTTCGAAGCGCTGCGCGACCGCGCCGACGCGGCCAATCCGCGCCCGGCTGTGTTCTTCGCCAATCTCGGCCCGCTCGCGGATTTCTCCGCGCGCTCGAACTTCGCACGTAACCTGTTCGGCGCAGGCGGCGTCGATGCGCTCAACCCAGAGGCGCCTTACGAACATCACGCCGCCATCTGCGCAGCCTGGGCCGCCACCGGTTCGCCCGCCGCCGTGCTGTGCGGCACGGACGCGCGTTACGCCGATGAAGCCGCAGACGCCGCGCGCGCGCTCAAAGCCGCCGGCTGCGTGCACATTGTGCTCGCAGGCAAACCGGCGGATGAAGCCGGCCTGCGCGCAGCGGGCGTCGATCAGTTCATTTTCGCGGGGCAAGACGCGCTCGAAGCGCTCGGTGCGCTCCACAAGGCACTCGGCGTGCGATGAAGCGCGGCGCGGCCCTCCTTCTCGTCGCCCTCGCCGCGCTCGCGCTCGGCGCGGGCGGCGCAATGGCGGCCGGGTGGTGGACGCCGTGGGCACAGCGTTACGTGCAAGGCGTCGATGTCTCGCACCACCAAGGCCCGATCGATTGGCGCGCGCTCGCGGCCGACGATGTCGCCTTTGCCTACATCAAAGCAAGCGAAGGCGGCGATCATGTCGATCCGCGCTTTGCCGAGAACTGGGCGGCCTCACGCGGCCACGTACTGCGCGGCGCCTATCACTTCTTCACGCTCTGCCGGCCAGGCGCAGTGCAAGCCGCGCACTTCATCGCGACCGCGCCGCGCGAAGCGGGCGCGTTGCCGCCCGCCGTCGATCTCGAACACATGGGCCCGTGCCGCCAAGGCCCGACGAGCGAAAACGTGATCGGCGAAATCGATGCGTATCTCGACGCGGTTGAGGCCGCCTACGGCGTGCGCCCGATCCTCTACACCACGCGCGAGTTTCACGACGCGCACCTGGCCGAACTGCGCGGCGAAACCTTCTGGATCCGCTCGCTCTTCAGCGCGCCCGATTTTCGCGCGCGCGACTGGGTGATCTGGCAGCACCACAATCGCGGCCAAAAGCGCGGTGTTTCCGGCCCCATCGATCTCAACGCCTTCCGTGGCGACCGCGACGATCTCGCGGCCTTCGCCGCCTCAACCGAAGAGCCCAGCACATGAGCCTTCCCGATTTCTCCAAGATCGCACTCGACGGCGCCGGCGCCATGAAAGCGGCACCCACACGCGGCGAACCGTGGCTGACGCCCGAAGGCATCCCGGTGCAAACGCTGTACACCGGCGCCGATCGCGCGGGCCTCGACCACCTCGATGGATTTCCGGGCATCGCCCCGTTCGGCCGCGGCCCCTACCCGACGATGTACGTCAACCAGCCGTGGACGATCCGCCAATACGCGGGATTCTCGACCGCGGAAGATTCAAACGCTTTCTACCGCCGCAACCTCGCGGGCGGTCAAAAGGGC
>CAZXNY010000282.1:0-4188 GCA_964642205.1 uncultured Caulobacteraceae bacterium | reverse complement strand
AGTTTGACGAGCGCGCGCGCTTCCGAGAGTGAATCGTTCACGCCCTTCAGCATCACATATTCGAACGTCACGCGCTTGGCGTTGCCCAAACTCGGATACGCCCGGATCGCATCGAACAGCTCATCGAGATTGTATTTCTTGTTGATGGGCACCAACTCGTTGCGCAGCGCATCGTGCGTGGCGTGCAGCGAGATCGCGAGCATCGCGCCGGTGCGTTCGCCCAGCTCCGGAATCTTCGGCGCCACCCCGGCCGTCGACACCGTAATCCGGCGGCGCGAGATCGAGATGCCGTCCCCATCCGAGATCGTGTCGATCGCGGCGGCGACATTGTCCAAATTGTAGAGCGGCTCGCCCATGCCCATGAACACGATGTTCGTGAGCACGCGGTCGCCATCGTTGAGCGGGCGGTCCGCGGTCGGCCACTCGGCGAGCGCGTCACGCGCGATCATCACCTGGGCGACGATCTCCTGCGCCGTCAGGTTCCTCACCAACTTCTGCGTGCCCGTGTGGCAGAATGTGCAATTGAGCGTGCAGCCCACCTGGCTCGACACACAGAGCGCGCCCGAGCGCCCGACGTCCGGGATGAACACGCACTCGACTTCGTTGCCCGGCCCCAGCCGGATCAGCCATTTGCGCGTGCCATCCTTCGACACTTGCTGAGTGATCACCTCGGGCCGATCGAGCGTATAGGCCTCCGCCAGAGCTGACCTCAGCTCTTTGGCGACGTTCGTCATGTCGGCGAACTGGGTCACGCCATAATGGTAAATCCAGCGCCACAGCTGCTCGGCCCGCATCTTCGCCTTGTCGGCGGGCACGCCGATGGCGACCAAGCGCGCGCGCAGGTCGGTCTTGCCCAGCCCGGCGAGGGATGGCTTCACGGAGGCGGCCAGTTCGGTCATCGATCCGGGCATATGGGCGATCCGGCGTCCTCGCGGCAAGGGCGAGCGCTTGGCGGGCTGCCGCTGGCCGGTAAAATAGCGCAGTTGAGGAGTGCGACCCCCCGCGTGGCCCTGCCGTCCTCTCCCTCCGAGCCAGATCGCGAGCGTTTCGCCGACCTCATGGAAGCGGTCGCGCAGCGGCAGGACAAAGCCGCGTTTGCGGAGCTCTTCGAATATTACGCGCCGCGCGTGAAAGGGTTCTGCCTGCGGCTCGGCGCCGGCGATGCGCTCGCCGAGGAGCTGGCGCAGGAGGTGATGGTCACGGTCTGGCGCAAGGCGCCGCTGTTTGATCGGCGGCAAGCCGCGGTCTCGACGTGGATCTTCCGCATCGCGCGCAACCGGCGGATCGACGCCGCGCGCCGCGCCGCCAAGCCGGAGATCGATCCGGCAGACGATCCCACCGCGCCCGAGCCGGAGATCGCTCCCGACGAAGCGCTCACTGCCGCCGAGCGTGACGACGCCGTGCGCCGCGCGCTCAAGACGCTCCCGCCCGATCAGCTCACGATCTTGCAGCAAGCGTTTTACGACGGCCTCTCGCACCGCGAGATCGCCGAGCAGAGCGGCATCCCGCTCGGCACCGTGAAATCCCGCATTCGTCTCGCCTTCGCGCGCCTCCGCGCCGCACTCGATGGAAAGGTTTGAACGTGCCGGTTGTGGATCAGGCCACATTGCAAGACGCGTTGGCCGAGGCCGTCGCCTCGGGCCGCGCAAGCGCGCCCCTCGCTTTGCTGGCGGAGACGCAAGCTGCGCTGGCACCGCGTGCGCGTGCAGCGCTGGGTGCTGCCGAGGCGATCGCAAGTGCGCGGTTCGAGGGCGAGGCCGCTGCGCCCGTCGCGCTCAGCGACGCGGTGCTCGCGCGGCTCGATGCGATTGGACAGGAGCAGCCGGCCAAGCACACGCAGTCCGATGCGCTCGCCGCAGAACTTGCACGTTTGCCCGCGCCGTTGCGGGACGTTGCGCTGCAAGCCGCAGCAAGCGGCGCGCGCTGGACGTTCGCTGCGCCGGGCCTCCGGTCCCTGTTGATCACAGACGACAACGGCGTGCGCGCTGAAGTGCTGCGCATCCAGCCCGGTCACGGCGCGCCCACGCACACGCACGAAGGCAGCGAATACACGCTCGTCCTCGAGGGCGCGTTCCACGATGGCCACGCGCATTACGGCGTGGGCGATATCTCCTTCGCGCACCCAGACCTCACGCATCGCCCGATCGCGACGCCCGGCCCGGTCTGCTACGCCTTCGCCGTCACCGAAGCGCCGCTCCGCTTCAAAGGCGCGCTCGGCGTCGTGCAGCGCCTGTTTTCGTAGTTCTACTGTGGCCGACGCCAACTGCGCAGACGTTTGACCCGCCATCGCTTGTGAATTTGCTCGCGTGCGAACTGGAAGTTGGTGCGCTCGTTGTTTGCGAAGCGAACCTCATTTCGCTCAAGGTACCGCTCTAAGTCGAGCGGTGACGCCCTCCATTCCTCCGTCGAGACCAGGGTCTGGAGAGGATCATTTGCTAGGCGAACCTTTTGCGCTTTGGCGTGAAGGATCCCATCTGACGCTAGCTGACGAAGCTCTGCAAAGGCCCGAGAATAGAAAGCCAGACCCCCGTCATTGCCTGCATTGATTGTTGCCAGAGACCCTCCCGCCATTCGTGCGAGAACATCTTCAATGGGCATGTCAAACTTGGATGGCACACGGACATCGCGCTCTGAATTGAGCCGACGCTGCAGCTGAACAATCTCAGCGAACAGAATCGCATACGCTGCAATCCACCAGACCCAGTCCGGCCAAAGAATTTGGAAACCAGTCATGGTAGAGGCGATGCCGACGGCTGCCAGCAGCGCACTCACAACGCGCCACGCGCTGAACAGGCCGGCCACGCTTTTCCAGATTGCCGTTAGAAGGTCTCTCACCACACTGGCTCATGCGTCCCAAGTTGCGCGACGGGGCGTGACCAACGCGCGGGCGTGGCGCTGAGCGTGACGGGCGGCGCGAGATAGCGCATCGGCCCAAAGCCCGTGTCCGCGCGCGTCTTCCACGCATCGAGCTCTTCCGCGCGCAACGCTTCGCCGTCGCTCAAGCGCGCTTCATCCGCATAGCCAAGCGACCGAACCCACGTTCCTGTTTGGCAGAGTGACGCGCGCACGAGATACGAGCCGCCGTACTTCGCGCGCCGCTCCAGTGCGATCAGCGCGCCGAACGCGGCGAGAAAGCCGGTCGTGTAGTCGCACACGGCGCCCGGCTGCAGCGATGGGCTCTCCGCGCCGCCATGCACATGCGCGAGACCCGTGACCGTTTGCGCGAGTTGCTCCCATCCCGGCCGCCCACGCCACGGCCCTTCATGCCCGTAGCAATTGATCTCAACCGCGATGATCCCCGGCCGCATCCGCGCCAAGTCCAAAACGCCGAAGCCAAGCCGCTCCAATGCGCCCTGCCGGTAGCCTTGGCTGAACACATCCGCGCCGCGCACCAACTCTTGCAGTTGCGCGCGACCGCGCTCGGTTTTCAAATCGACGAACGCCGCGCGCTTGCCGTGGCCCGTGTCACTCACGAAGAACGGCACGCTCGGCAGATCGGGCGACGAGATCACCATTGCATCCGCGCCATATTGCGCCAGCGTGCGCGCGCAAGTCGGCCCCGCGAGCACGCGCGTCAGATCGAGCACGCGCACGCCGGAAAGCGGCGCTTCGCCATCACGCGCAAACAGCTCCGGCGCGCTTTCTCCGATCTTGATCACCTCGACAGGCGGGTGCGCCGCGAGTTGGCGCCCCTGTTCGGACGCATCCCACTCTTCCGGCGAGCGGCACATCGCCCCGCACACGCCCGCTTCGGCAATGAGGTTCTCCCACTCCATCGCCGTACGTTCCGCGACGCGCTTGGCGACAGCTTCCTTGGTATCCTCACATCCAAGCAGCGCGACGAGCTTCTTCGTGCTCTCCGGAAAACTCGGATGCAGATAGACGAAGCGCCCATCCTTCGCGCGCACGAACCCGTTCGCGGCCGTGCGCGCCGCATCCGCCGCGCCAACCATCGGCGGCGCCTGCGCGGAATCCTCGAACGTCTGATGCAGGAAACTCACCAGCGAGGCCGCCGCGCGCCGCGTCTCGACCGTCACGTCTTGCTGCGCCCCGCTGCGCAGCTTCCAAATCTCAGCCGCCATCGCGCCGCCAGCGGCGATCGCCGCGGCGGCGGCTTCATCGGCATAGAAGCGCGTCTTCAGCGCCGGTTTGCCGGAAACGATGCGCACATTCTCCCCGCGCGGCCGC
>CAZXNY010000281.1:0-4191 GCA_964642205.1 uncultured Caulobacteraceae bacterium | reverse complement strand
CCCTCGCCCACCGCCTTCATGACTTTGAGATTGATGCCGAGAAGGTCGTCGCGGCTCATGCCCGGCTTGCGCGGCACGCCCGCGGTAACGATCGCGACATCCGCGCCCGCGATGCCGGCGTAATCGTTGACGCCCTTGAGCTTAGAATCCTTGCCGAACACCGGCGCGGCTTCGGCGATATCGAGCCCTTTGCCCTGCGGGAGACCCTCGGCGATGTCGAACATCGTCACGTCGCCCAGTTCTTCGCGGGCCGCGACGTGAGCGAGCGTGCCGCCGATCATGCCGGAACCGATGAGGGCGATCTTCTTGCGGGCCATGCGCGGAAACTCCTGAAAGCGGGCGCGCGTGGTCTAGCGCCGCGCCTTACCCGGCGCAACTCGGCGCCATTCGCGGCTATTCGTCCTTAGGAGCCGCGTTTTCTTCGGCGATCGCGCGGACGAGCTCAACGACGCGCTTGCGCACGCGCGGGCTTTCGATCGCCGCGAACAGCGACACCAATTGCAACCCTTCGGGCGTGGCGAGCACGTCATGCACGAAGCTCTCGGAGGCGCTCTCCGCAACGCCGTTCTGCGCCCGCATCGGCGAGAGCCCGTCGAAGAAGTTCGAAATCGGCACGTCGAGCGCGGCTGCGATATCGAACAGACGGCTCGCCGCGATGCGGTTGATGCCCTTTTCGTACTTCTGCACTTGTTGGAACGTGACGCCGAGAAGATCCGCGAGTTTCTCTTGGCTCATGGAAATCTCGAGCCGCCGCGCGCGGACACGCTGCCCAAGGCGGCGGTCTACAGCGTTGGCGATGCGTTCGTCATTCATGAACGGAGACCTCGGGCCGGCGCCCCGGAGGGCGCGAAACGGAGCGCCGCAATGAGCAGAAACACAAGCGGCGTCAACACGAACCCCCAGGTCGCGTATATGGTATCCGGCAGCGCGGCAGGCAATTGCGCTTCCGCAAATCCGCCGCGTCGGTGCGTCGCACGCACCGGCCGGCCATAGGGATCGACGATCGCGGAAACGCCGCCTGACGCTGCGCGAACCAGCGGCAGGCCCTCTTCGATGGCGCGATAGCGCGCGATATTGAAGTGCTGCCAGGGCCCGGACCCTTCACCAAACCATGCGTCATTGGTGACGTTGATGATCCAGCCCGGCCGCTCGCTCCCGCGCGGCGTCATCCCCGGAAAGATCGCCTCGTAGCAGATCAGCACGATCGCCGTCGGCGCTTCGGGCACCACTAGGCGTGTGGGCTCGGCGCCCGCGGCAAAGCCCTCGCCAATCTGCTGCAGCGGCGCGATTTCGAGCGGGAGACCGACGGACGCGAGCATCGCGGCAACGCGCGACACCACCGGCCAGAACGGAATGTATTCGCCGAACGGCACGAGGTGGTGCTTGTCGTAGATCTGGCTGACGCGCGGCGCGCCCGCGACGCCATCGATCACCGCCGCGGAATTGAAATAAACGACGCCCTCTCCCGCGCGCTGGCGGCGCGTGAAGCCCGCGATCAGCGCGCGATCGCCAAGGCCGCGCCCGATCGCATCGAGGAACGCGGGATTTTCCAGCATGAAGAAGTTGATCGTCGGGATCGCGCCTTCGGGCCACACGACGATCTGTGCGCTGCTGTCATCCTGCGCGCCCGTCGCTTGCAGGTAACGAGCAAGCACGCGCCATTCCTGATCGGTGCGGTAGGTCCACTTCTCGGCCTGCCCCAATCCGGAATCGGCGACGCGAACAATCGGTGTTTGCCCCGGCGCCACATAAGGCAAGCGCGTCAACCGATTGGCGCCAGCGCCCCAGACGAGACCAACGAGCAATGCGGCGACGATCACGGGCGCGAAGCGGCGCCCCGCAGGCGCCTCGCCATCGGCGATGGCGGCAGGCGCTGCCGCGACGAACAGCGTCAAGACGCTCAGACCGTAAACACCGACGAACGCCGCCACTTGCGACACCGGACCGCCAGCGGGCCACACGTAACCCGGCAAATTCCATGGAAAGCCGGTGAGCACATGGCCGCGCGCATATTCGCTCACGCCCAATGCAACAGCGATCACCGCGATGCGGCGCAAATCACCTGTCCAGAACGGCGCGGCGAGCGCGGCGCCCGCGCCAAAGAACAGCGCCAGCCCGCCCGCGAACAGCAGCGTGCACGGTATCGCCCATAACAGCCCGTACGAATCCGGATCGACCATGAAAGGCGATGCGATCCAGTACATACCGACGAGAAAGTGCCCGACGCCCCAGAGCCAGCCGCGCCAAAAAAAGGATTGCGTACGTTTCGGTTGATTGCGCGCGGCATCGAGCAGCCAGACGAGTGCAACGACGCCAAGCACGTACGCTGGAAACACGTGTAACGGCGCATAGCCAAGCGCCGCCACGCCGCCCGCAACAACCGACGCACCCGCCGCGCGCCATTTTGTTAGCGCGGCGAACCAGGTTTCGATTCGGGAAAGCCTCGGCTCGGCGTCAGCCACGCGCGCGCTCCTCCCCTCGTTTGGTGCGAACGGCTCGTTGGAGCGCTCACCGCGCTTCAGGTCAAGCCGTCAAATCAACGCTACGCAGCAGCAGGCGGCGAAGCGCCGGGCGCCTCGGCCCGCTTGACGCGCAAACGCTTTACGCGCCGCGCGTCCGCGTCGATCACTTCGAGATCGAAACCGCCCGGATGGTGGAGAATTTCGCCACGCTGCGGCACGCGCCCGGCAAGCGCCACCGCTAGCCCGGCCAACGTATCGAATTCATCCTCGTGATCGGGCAATTCCACCGGCGCACCAAGCGCGCTCGCGAGAGAAGCAAGCGAGGCGCGGCCATCGGCATCAAACGCGCCGCCTGCGCGCGCCTGGATAAGCGTTGCCTCATCGTCGTGCTCATCGTCGATCTCGCCGACGATCTGTTCGACCATATCTTCCATCGAGATGAGACCGTCGGTGCCGCCGTATTCATCGATCACGAGCGCGAGATGAGAGCGGCTCGATTGCATCTTGAGAAACAACGCCGAAAGTTTCATCGACGGCGGCACGCAGAGAATATCGCGCTTGATGCGCGTCAGCACGCGATCGGAATATTTGGCGCCCGGCTCGCCCTCGTCGTTCGGCGCGAGCAGCGTAAGCAGGTCGCGCACATGTATGAGGCCGAGCGGATCGTCCAAGGTGTCGCGGTAGATCGGCAAGCGCGAATGCTGACTCTCCGAGAAGGCGCGCATCGCTTCGCCAAGAGTAGCCGACGCGTCGATCGCGACGATGTCGGCGCGAGGCCGCATCACGTCGTACACCTTCAGCATATCGAAGCGCGCGGCCTTTAGGATCATGTCCTTCTGCGCGACCGCGATGGTCTCGCCGCGCTCTTCGCGGGCGTTCAGTTCTTCGGCCACATCGGCGCCGGCCCCGCCAAGGGCGCGCAAAAGGCGGCGTGCGAGGTTGCGCAGCAAACTCGCACGCTTGGTCAATGGCGGGTCAGCTGGTTCGGCTGCCGGCTCGGTAACGGTCATGGCGACCTGGTCTCCGCATAAGGATCGGCAAAGCCGAGCTCCGTCAGGATAGCGCGTTCGCGCGTCTCCATGCGGTCAGCCTCATCGTCCTGTTCGTGATCGTAACCCAAGAGATGCAAGAAGCCGTGCACAAGTAGGTGCGCCATGTGCGCCTCGAAGGTTTTGCCTTGTTCGGCGGCTTCGGCCGCCACCGTTTCGGCCGCGAGCGCAATATCGCCGAGCTGATCGCCCTGCCCAGCTGGCGCAGGAAACGAAAGCACGTTCGTGGGCCTATCCTTGCCGCGCCAAGACTTGTTGAGCGCCCGCAGCGCCGCGTCATCGCCAAGCAGCAGCGAAACCGCACCGGTTCTACCTTCGGCGGCGGCCGCAGCTGTTAGCGCACGGCGCGCCGCCGACTGACGGCCGCGCCATGCAGCGTGTTGTGCTGAGATGTCGATGCGCAGCTTAGCCATTGCGCTTCTCATCGCGATCGTACGCTTCAATGATGCGCGCGACCATGCGGTGGCGGACGACATCTTGCGCGGCGAAATGAATGATCTCGACGCCCGGCACGTCGTCGAGAATGCGTAAAGCGTGCGCGAGGCCCGATCCCCGCCGATCGGCAAGGTCGATCTGCGAGGGATCGCCCGTGACGACCATGCGCGAACCTTCGCCAAGGCGCGTCAGCACCATCTTCATTTGCAGCACGGTTGCGTTCTGCGCTTCATCGACGATGACGA
>CAZXNY010000280.1:0-4191 GCA_964642205.1 uncultured Caulobacteraceae bacterium | reverse complement strand
GACGATCTGCTCACGCTCACCACGCCGCCCGGCCAGCGCCTCGCGATCCAAACCATCAATCCCGGCGTCGCCGCGCATAACGGCGTCGTGCAATTTCAGCTGCGCGATGGCGGGCGCGTAGTAATCGAGAGCGCGCGCTGGCCGTTCGCCGGCGGCGCGCTTGCGGTCACGCCCACGACGATCACGCTCGGCGCGGAAGAAACCCGCTTTGAGCTCACGCTCGGGGACATCGATGTCGCGACGTTGCTGGCCGAACTCAACGTTCCCGATCTTGCCGCCACCGGCACTGTTGGCGGCCGCTTCCCGCTGGTGCTGACGCAAACCTCGGCCCGCATCGAGAACGGCCAGCTTTCCGCTTCGCCCGAAGGCGGCACCATCACCTACGCCGGCGCGGCGCTCCAGAACGCGACGGGCGCAGCGCGCCTCGCCTTCGGTGCGCTCGCAAGCTTCCGGTATGACAATCTCACGCTCGAACTGAACGGCGATCTTGCCGGCGATCTCGTCACCGCGATCAACTTCCGCGGCGCCAATCGCGCCAATCTCGATCTTGGTGGCGGCGGCCCGCTGGCCGGCGGCGTCTCGGGCATGCCGTTCGTGTTCAACGTGCGCGTCACTGCGCCTTTCCGTCAGCTTGGCGATATGGCCGCGACCGCGTTCGATCCCACACGCGCCATCGAACAAGCGGGCGAAGCGTTGAACGATCCCGCGCCCGAAGCGCCGCCCGCCGAAAGCCCGGCGCCCGCGCCAGTTGACCCGCCCGCGCCCGCCAATGAATAAGTCCCGCAACGGAGGCCCCATGCGGCAGTTTCAGATTTTCGCGTTGCTCGGCGCGGTTCTCATCGCGGCCTGCGTGCCGGTGCGTGTGGTCGCGCCCGATCGCCCGATCGAGATCAACCTCAACGTCAACATCCGCCAGGAAGTCGTGGTGCGCCTCGAAGGCCAGGCCCGCGACCTGCTGCAGGACAACCCGGACCTCTTCTAACTACCTAAACACGGCGCTCAGCGCCCGTTCAGCCTGGTTCCGTAGGATCGGGCGATCAGACGAAGGACATGACGCAATGGTCCGCAAGCTTTCCCTCGGTTTCGCCGCCCTCGCGCTAGGCGCGGGCCTCGCCGCCACCGCGCCCGCGTTCGCGCAAGCCGATGGCGTCGTTGAAGCGGCCCGCGCCGCCGGCACGGTCGGCGAGCAGACCGACGGCTATATCGGCGTTGTCTCCGGCGCGAGCATTTCGGCCGATGTCCGCGCGCGCGTCGATCAGATCAACATCCGCCGCCGCGCCGCTTACACCGAGCGCGCGGCCGCCAGTGGCGCGAGCGCCAACGAAATGGCCGCCGCCGTCGCGTGCCAAATCTTCGCCTCGCGCATCGACGTCGGTGAGCGCTACCGCAACGAAGCCGGCCAGTGGGTGCAACGCACGGCCTCCGCGCCCGTGCAAATCCCGAGCTTCTGCAATCGCTAAACGCTTCCCCTCCCCGTGAGGGGAGGGGGCAGGGGGTGGGGTGAATCCCGACGTCCCAGGTTGCATCATCTCATTCGATCATCTTCGCATGTTGCTATGCAGATGCGGTTCAAGCCGGCCTTGCGCTTTGAATGCGCGCGCTTGTGCGCGTCATCAGCGCCATGCCTGCGCATAGCACGCTCGTCACCACGAACGGCGCGATGTGCGAGATCTGATAGATCGACATCGCCACAATCGGCGCTACCACCATGCCCGCAGCACCCGCTGACATGATCGCGCCCGCCGCCGCGCCTTGGCGATCCGCGCCCACCGTCAGCGAAGCGCCCGCAGATGCGCCCGGTCGCGCCAGCGCATAGCCAAAGTTCGCCGTCGTGAACGCGATCACGATTGCGGGGTAGGTCGTCGCGAACAGCATCTGCGCATTGCCGATCAGCGCGATGCCCGCGCCCCACAGCATCGCGTTCGGCGGCGTGAACTTGAACGCGCGGACGACGACGAGTTGCACCAAGAGCGCCGCCGCAGCGCCCGCCATCATCGCGCCGCCCGAAAATGGCTGCGCCGCAATCGGCTCAAGCTGCAGCACGTCGATCACGACAAAGCCGAGCGTCTGCAGGCTCGCCATGTTGCACGCACTCAAGGCGAACGTGAACGCCACGAACGGAAACAGCTCCGGCGTGCGCCACGCGCCCTTCACTGCGGGGCGCGCGCTTGGCGCCGCTGTCGGCGTATCGCGCGGCAACGCGAACCACGCCAGCGCCAGCGTCAAAAGCCCCAGCGTGCCGAACACGAACAGCGGCCCCGCAAGCGTCACAACCGGCAGCAACAAGAACGGCGCAAGCCCCGGCCCAATGATCCCGCCAATGCCGTTGGCCGAAGCAAGCGAGGCCAGCGCACTAGTCCGTTGCTGCGGCGTCGTCCGGTCCGCGACATAGGCTTGCACCGCCGGCGGCCCCGCCAACCCGAACAAGCCAAACACCGTGCGCGAGGCGAGGATCGCCGCGAACGCCATCAGCGGCGGCAGCACGTGATGAATGCCCGCCAGGATCGCGAGCCCCGTCAGCATCGACGCGATCGCAAAGCCTGCCGCGCCAATCAGAATGATCGGCTTGCGCCCCTCGCGGTCCGAGCGCTCGGCCCAATAGGGCGCCACCAGCATCGTGAGAAACGCCGAGACCGATTGCGTCGCCACGATAAGATAATCGGGAATGCCGCTCTCGCGCCCAATCGCGGGAAACAGCGACATCATCGCCGATTGCCCAGTCCAGCTGATCAGCATCACCCAATAGAGCAGCGCAAAATTGCGTATGTTCTGCTGGGCCTCTGCCGCCACGCCGCGCTCCCGCTCTTGTTATCCACCGATGGGTGTTTGCCGGATTGAAGCACGCGCCGCGCGGGGCGTGCAAACGCGCAAACAAAAGGGCCGGCGTCTCCGCCGGCCCTTCCGCGCTTATGTCGTCTCTTTTCCTAATCGCGGTAAGCGACGCGGAAGTAGGCGAACGTGCCCGGCGGATCGTAGGTCGTCGGGTCGAAGTTGTTGAGGCCGCAGCTGAAGCAACCCGGCGGATCTTCATCCGTCACGTTGTTCACGCCGACTGAGAACACCACGCGGTCTTCCAGCCATTGCGGCGTGTAGCGGGCTTGCAGGTCGAGGTAGAAGATCGAGTCCAGCGTGTTGCCGGGTTCTTCCACATCCGAGATGTAGCGGCCCGTCACCGTGCCGCCCCATTCGCCGCGCGACCAGTCGACGGACACCGTCGACTTCCACTCGGGATAGGCTTGGTCCGGGCTGCCGCGCTCGGTGCCTTCACGCGTTACCGGCGCAAGGCCGGCGGCAGTCGGCACGATCTCGGTGAACTCAAGGAGGTGGCTCGTGTACCACGTCACATTGAAGCGCCCGAACGAGTATTCCGGCGATTCCCAGTTCACGGTGAAATCCACCGCCTGCGTTTCGATGCCGCCGATGTTGATCAGCGGGTTGTTGATCGCCGCGACCGCGCCCGAAGCCGTGCGCGTGATCGTGCCGCACGCCAGCGCATCGAGCGAGGAGGCGCAGCGGTTAAGCAGCGCGCCCGCGCTTTGCGACTGGATCGCGTCTTCGAGGCTGATGTCGGCGTAGTTGAGTTCGAACGTCATGCTGTCGGCCCAGCGCGCGTCTTCGGCCCAGGACGGGCGATAGACGAGGCCGACGTTCCAGCTTTCGCTCGTTTCCGGCGTCAGCGCCGCATTGCCCGACACGATGACCGGGAGCTGCGGGTTGAGCTGGTTGTACGAGCCGTTGGCCGGCACGCCCGAGGCGATGCAATTGGCTTGCACCGCGGCCGAGGCCGGCGTTCCGCCCGGCAGCAGGCCGAGGAAATCCGAGCACGGATCGACGACTTCTTGGTCAAAGCGCGAGGCCGTGCCGAACGATTCCCCGATCGACGGCGCGCGGAACCCTTCGGCCCACGACGCACGCACCAGGATATCGCTCCGCGGGCGCCACCGGAGACCGGCCTGATAAGTCGAGTCCGAACCGAACGTCGAATAATCGAACCAGCGCGCGGCGAGCGAAGCTTCAAGCTCCTCCACCAGCGGCAGGCCCGCGAGCAGCGGCACGCGCAGCTCGCCGTAGAACTCGTCCACGGTGAATTCGCCGCTCGTCGGTTGCGCGGGAATGTCCGAGCCGAGGCCCGCAACAATCAGCGCATCCGGTTGGAAGCGGCCGTTCACATCGCGGCGCTCATAGCCAACG
>CAZXNY010000279.1:0-4205 GCA_964642205.1 uncultured Caulobacteraceae bacterium | reverse complement strand
CGGCGCAAAGTGTTGCGGCATTGGCCGATGGTTTGGATGTGGCTGCGCACGCGCTTCAGCGTGTCGAGCGTCGCGCCCTTGGGGGCGACCAGATCGTAGCGGATCGGCATGAAGTGCTCGCCGATCACGTAGAGCCCGGCATCGGGCACAAGGTGGTGCACGTCCGCGACGCGGCCGGCGATCGAGTTTTCGATCGGGATCATCGCGAGCGCGGCCTCGCCCTCGCTCACCGCGGCGAACGCATCCTCGAACGTCGCGCAGGGCATCGGTTCGTGGTTGGGAAACGTCGCCTTGCACGCGATGTGCGAGTTGGCGCCGGGTTCGCCCTGATATGCGATCTTCTTGGTGGTCATGGCGGTCTTTTAGAATTGGAGGCGGGGCCTTAGCCCATCGCGCGGGCGCGGGCCAGCGTCAGCCCTCCAGCGAGACGGCGTCCCCGACGCGGATCGCCCCGCCGGAGAGCACGCGCGCCGAAACGCCCGCGCGCCAATCGGGCTTCAGAGCTGCGCGCAGCCCCTTCATCTGCTTGTCCATCACGGAGCAGGGCTCGGTCTCTTCGGTGATCTCCAAGCGCACATCGCCGATACGGATCACGCCGCCAACGGCGCGCGGGTTGTTCACGCCGCGCACGAGCAGATTGGCGCGCCGCGCCGTCCAGTCCGGCTCGGCGCCGAGATCGGCGCAAGCGGCGGCCCAATCTTCGGCGAACACGATCGTGACCTGGCGGCCTTCGGTCGCGCCGCGGAAATCGCCGGCGAGGCCCTTATCCACAGAGATCGTCGTGGCCTGCGCCAGCACCATCGGCTGGCGCGGCTTTTCCTTCCAGGCGATGGCGAGAAGTTCTCCGGTCATGTCGGCTTCATGCCGCGCCGTTCGTCCTCATGCTAGATTGCTGTGCAGACGAGGGAGCGCCGCCCATGCCCAAATCCAGTTCCGTCACGGTGTTGGCGGGGACGACGAAGGGTCTTGCCGTCTACCGCAGCGATGCTGCGCGCACCCACTGGGAGATGGAGCCGCTGGCGCTCGGCGGCTGGAAGGTGACCGCGGCTGCGCGGGACGCGGGCGGACGCACATACGCGGCGATCACGGGCGACATTTACGGCGTCGCGCTCATGGTCTCGGACGATGACTGCAAAACCTGGCGCCAACTCGAAGCCGCGCCGCGCTTTCCCGAAGGCGCGAAAGGCAATGCAGATCACACGCGCCTCATCGGCAATTCTTTGCCGTTCGAGGAAGTGAACTTCGACCAGCGCCACCTCGATCAGGTTTGGCGGCTGCACGTTGCGGCCGATGGCGCGCTTTACGCCGGTGTCTCCGAAGCTGGCCTCTTTGTTAGCCGTGACCGCGGCGAGAGCTGGACGGCGTTCGAAGCGCTCAACGAACACCCCACGCGCAAAGATTGGATGCCTGGCTTCGGCGGCATGGGCCTGCACGCCATTCTCACCGATCCGGACAATCCGCAGCGCATCTGGGCTGGCATCTCCGCCGCCGGACTCTTCCGCAGCGACGATGGCGGCAAGAGCTGGGAGATGAAGAACGATGGCGTGAACAGTTTCGGCGGCTGGTGCGTGCACGGGATCGCGCACGATCCGGCGAACCCCAACGTGATCTACCGCCAGGACCACCGCGGCATGTACCGCACCGACGATGGCGGCGACAGCTGGGTGCTGATCGAGAACGGCTTGCCGAGCGCAACGTTGAGCGACGATCATCAATGCGTGTTCGGTTTCGCGATGGCGTTCGATCCGAAGATCAACGCCGCCTACGCGATCCCGTTGCAGGGCGATAATTTCCGCCACCCGCATGGCGGGCAGCTGCGCGTGTTCCGCACCACCGATCGCGGCGCGCACTGGGCGCCATGCGGAACGGGGCTGCCGGACGCGTGCTACGCCAACATCCTGCGCGGCGCGATCGCGCTCGATCACGCCGAACCGTGCGGCATCTATTTCGGCACGACGGCGGGGCAGGTGTTCGCGAGTCCCGATGGTGAAACCTGGCAGGCGCTGCCGGGTACGTTGCCGCGCGTGCTTTCCGTGACAGCCTACAAAACATGAGCGCGGTAACGATCCGGCTGCCGGTCGTGCTGGCGCAACTCTATGCCGGGCGGCGCGACTTCGATGCGGCGGGTGGCGATATTGCGGCGGCGCTGCGCGATCTCGTCGTGCGCGAGCCATCGCTGCAGACGCATTTTTTCGACGATCGCGGCGCGCTGCGGCGCAACCTGCAATTCGTGCACAATGAGACGTATGTGCGCGTCCGGGATGCGGGCAAACGCGCGCTCGCGCCGGGAGACCGCGTCGTCGTGATGAACGCCGTTATGGGCGGATAGGCGCGCCCGACAGCGCAATGGCGTCGCGCCCGCCCTGGATGAGCGCGGCGATGGTTTCGCGTGGTAGGCTCACGCGCGTCGGGGCTGCGCCGAGCTGCGCGGCGCGCTCGGGGCCAAGATCGTCGAACGCGATCATCTCGACGCGAATGTCGAGGTCATCGCAGCGCCAGCCATCGCCGCCGCCGCGCAACGCGCGGACTTCCGCTGCAGGCAGCGCACAGCGCCACGCGATCAGGTCGCGCTCCCATGCTTGCGACGTTGCAAGGAATGCGTCGTAGGCGCCGCGTTTGCCGGCGTCGATTGAATCAAAGAACGCCGCGCCCATCGCCGCTGCGCCGTTCGGGCCGCGCGCCGTTTCCGGCCAATCGCCCGAAAGCGCAATCTCCGCGTTGACGACGATCACCGTTAGCCGCCGCAGGCGCACAGCGTCTTCCGCGGTCAGCGGCGCATACGCGTTCGTGGCGGCTGCGCGCATGATGTTGAGGCTCGCGAGCCCGAAATTATCCGCGACGCCGCCATCGACGAGATGCAGGTAGCGCGGCGGCTCGGCGCGATAGATCGAGACGGCGCGCGCGGTTGCGCGCAATGTCGAAGGCGCGCTCCGGTCCGCGAGCGCGCGCGTCGTCCAATCCGGCGCTGGGCACGCTTGGCCGTAGGGCGCGGCGAGCACCGGTTGAAACGCGAGCGGCACTGCCATCGAAGCGGCCACCGCATCCGCGACACGCACTTGCCCGACATCGCTGCACAGCGCGTCGAAGAAGAATGGCGTGAACGCGAGCGGCGCGCCCGTGTAGAGATCGGCCGCGTTGAGGATTACGCGCGGACGCGCGGGCAGATCGCCGATGCGCGCGCCGCGATAGAGGTCTGCGTCAAACCGGTCCGCGAGATCTGTGGTGCGGTTGAGGCCGCCGCGCGCGGCGCGCATCCAGTTCTGCGGGGCCAACGCGCTGGTGTTGAGGTCGCGCGCCCAATCGTCATCGAGAAACGCCGCGAAGGCATCGAGCCCAGCAGCGCCGTGCTGGCCAAAATACGCGGCCGTGATCGCGCCGCCGGAAACCGCGGTCACGAGCGCGACATCATCCAGGCGCGTGCGGCCATGCGCGCCCTGCATATCCCGCAGCCCAAGTAGCACGCCATAAGAAAACGAGGCCGCGCGCGCGCCCCCGCCAGAGAAGGCCAGCATCAGCGCATCGGCGTTCGCAGGCAGATCGAGATCGCGTTCGGCGGCCGGCGCGGTCGTGCGCGCGACATTGATCGGCGCCGGCGCGGGCGCCGTCGTGCAGGAGGCGACGAGCGCTGCGGCGGCCAGCGCGCGGATCATTTTGCGCTGAGCGCCGCGCGTGCAGCCTCCAGGTCGGCTGGGCTATCGACGCCCTTCGGAAACGCGTCCGTCACGCCGGCGACGATCGTCATGCCCATTTCGAGCGCGCGGAGTTGTTCGAGCTTTTCGCGCAACTCGAGCGGTGAAGGCGGCGCGGCCACGAAACGCGCGAGCGCAGCGCGGCGATACACGTAGATGCCGAGGTGCCGCAGAACCGGCCCATCGCCGTGCGGCGCGGGCGCGCGCGTGAAGTAGAGGCAGCGGCCATCGGCGGCGCGCACGGCTTTCACGACATTCGGATCATTGCGCGCGGCCGGATCGTCCGACGGCGAAACAAGCGTGGCGATATCCGCGCCGTCCGTCAGCGCGGCGGCGGCTTGCGTGATGATCTCCGGCGGCGCGGTCGGCATATCGCCTTGGAGATTGACGATCACACCGTGCGCGCCTGCTGGATCGAAGGCCTGCGCCGCTGCGTAAACACGGTCCGTGCCGGAAGGCAGCGCTGGATCGGTGAGGACGGCCTCCGCGCCAGCGGCGCGCGCGGCGGCGGCGATC
>CAZXNY010000278.1:0-4206 GCA_964642205.1 uncultured Caulobacteraceae bacterium | reverse complement strand
GCGAGGAGCCCTCGCGCCGGCAAACTCGGCATCGGTTTCGCTTTATTGCGTTGGAACGCGTGCGTTGTGTGTTTGTGCGATCGGGGCGTGGCGCGGCCGCTGCGGCGCGCCCGATCCCGCGCCGCCGGCCTTAGCCAGTCGTCGTGGTGGTCGTGGTCGTCAGAGCGCGTGCGCCGATCATGCGCCGGACATAAGCGATTTGCTCGGCAAAGTCCACTACGCCGCCAGCTGCGTACAAGCGCTGAACCCCGGAGCATGTATGCGCGCTTTCGCTGTCGCCGCCCTTTCCTCGCTTGCGCTGCTTGGCTGCGCCACGCGCCCGCCCATTCCCGCCGAAACCAACGGCAGATTCGTGCTGGAGGAAGATCTGCTCGGGCGCACGGTGGCGCGCGGCGAGTTCCGCACCATCACGGGCGTTCGGCGGGGCTTTACCGCGCATCTCAATGGCACACTGAGCGGCGAGGAGTTCACACTCGTTGAAGACTTCTTCTACGACGACGGCGAGCGCGACCGGAAGACGTGGCGGCTCACACGCGTTGGCGATGGGCGCTATGTCGGCACGCGCGAGGACGTGGTCGGTCAAGCGATCGGCGTGCAGGACGGAGATGTATTCCGCCTCGAATACGATGTGGTTCTGCCCTCGGAGAACGGGCGCGGACGGCAGGTGCGGTTTCGCGATGTGATGGCGGAAACGGCAGATGGCGTGGTGATCAACCACGCGACGGTTGGCCTTTGGGGCTTACGGGTTGGACGTGTTGAGCTGACAATCCGCCGCGAAGGCTAGTTCGCCCCCGCCGCAATGCAGCGCCCGACATCGCGCAGCGGATGCGCGCCGGTGCACGCAGCCGTCTCGTACCGGAAGTGCGAGACGGAGAGGCATTGGCGATATTGCAGCACCGCCATTTCCATGCAGCCCTGCGTGACCGGCTCGTTGAGCAATTGCATCGAGCGCGACCGCCAGCGGCCATCGTCCGCGTTGAGCAGACGGAGCGCGGCGAGTTCAGCCATGTTGCGCACGGCAGGGCTGCGCGTCGATGCGCGCCCCGCATTGCGCGCCGCCGCATCGCCCCACACGGCGCCGGCATCAACCGGCGTTTGCGCGTAGCTCGCCATCACGGCGCGCGCTTCGTTGCTCGGCTCGAGTCGTGCGAGACGGCGCAGGCGCTGTGCTTCGCGACCAGGATTGCGAATGACGCCGTTGGCCCATGTCTGACTTTGCAATTGGTAGCCCAGCGCATCGAAGCGCTGACCGACGGCAAGTGCGCGCTGCGAGTCCGCTTGCGCTGCGGCGGCGATGCGCGTGAGCGCTTCGGTGTAACCGCGCCGCCGGCCCATATAGGCGCTCGGATCGCTTGAGAGACCGGCGAGCACCGCATCGCGCCCGTGGCGGCGTTCGAGCGCGCGCAGATCGCGCTGAAAGCGGCGCGATTGCGCGGCGTTGAGCGCACCATACGCGATCCAGCCGCGCGAGAGGCCTTCCGCATCGTGGCGCGCGGCGCGTTCGAGCGCGGCCTGCAGCGCTTCGGTTGAGTCGATCGGCGCATCGCGGAGCGCGGTGACATCCTGCTGGAACGCCGCGTACTCCGCCGCAGCGTCGATCAGCGTATCGCCGTGCGCTTGCGGCGCGACGGCAGCGGCGACAGCGACCGCAACAAACATTGCAATCGTGTCATTCGGCGCGCAGCTCTCGCGCCACACTTTCCATCCCATAGACGCGCTCTAAGGCTGCGAGAATGATGGGAGAAGTTACAATCACAGTACGATTAAGATTCTGGTCGTAGAAGTAAGCGCCGCCCAAAGAATATTCGTTGCCATCGAACACGATGCCGACGACGGCGCCGGAGCGATCCAAAACGGGACTGCCGGAATTGCCGCCGATGATGTCGTTCGTGGTTACGGCGTTGAAAACCATGTTCGCGTCGAGCTTCGATTGCGCCCCCGCCCACGTCGGCGAAAGCAGGTCGGGCGCGGCCCCAGCGCGGGTGTAGAGATCGGAAACGCGCGTAACAGGGGCGATTTCCGGGCCAGCAGGTTCGCGCCAGCCTGCGACGCGGCCGTAGCTCAAGCGCAATGTGAATGTCGTTTCCGGCGCGAGATCGCGGCCGAAAGTGCGGTAGCGCGCACGGGAGATGCGTTCTTGCGCACGCGCGATCGGCGCTTCGACTTCGGTTTCGTAGCGGCTGCGCAGTACGCGCGCGTCGCCATCGAAGCGCTGCATGAATTCGAGGAGAGGATCGGGCGTCGTCGCGATAGCAGCCGCGCCCTCTTCCCAGTAGCGCGTGCGCACGCCGGCATCGAGCAGCGTGGTCGTCGTCACCAAGCGCTGCGCGAGCGCGGGGGGCGCTTCGCCATTGAGGATGCGCCGCGAAAGCGGGCTTGCGCCAAGTTCGGCGGCGATGCGCGCGAGCCAGAACTCGATGAGTGTTTGCTCAAGGCCGGGATCGGTGGCGGAGACGCCCGTGACGTTGGCGCGCAGCGCGGCGAGGCGCGGGCCGGTGTAGGCGCGCAGACGCTCCGCTTCCGGCGTATCGCGCTCATCGGCCCAGCGGGTGAGCGCCCGCGCCCAGCCGATTAGCTCTGAGCCTTCGCCCGGACGCGCTTCGGCGTATTGGTAGGGCGCGATGAACGTCGCGTAGGCGCGTGTCGCGGCGGCGATCTCGTTCCATGCGTCGCCGGTTTCGCGCGTAGCAGCGGCGTTACGCCGGACGCGCGCCTGCAGATCACGCTCAGCGGCTTCGACGCGCGCCAGCGCATCGGGCCGTGCGAGCGCGGCGCGGCGGAGTTCGATCGCGCGCAACGTGTTGTCGAGCGTGAAGAGCGGCGCGGAAGCGCTTTGCGCTTCGAGCGGGCCGCGCGAAGCATAGTTGGCGAGGCGCGTGCGCAGATCGGCGAGCGCGCGGGCGCGCTGGGGCAGGAAGACGTCGCGTTGGAAGATCAGTTGCGCGGCGGTGAGGCTGCGCTCGGTCGGGCCGGGGTGACCGGCGACGAGCGTCATCTCTCCATTCGCAAGCGGCGTTGGGCGGAGTTGCAGATGGTCCGGCGTCCGCGCTGGCGCGCCGTTGGCGTAGAGCCGCACGAGCGCGACATCGAATGCGGTGCGGGGAAAGCGGAAATTGTCGGCGGCGCCGTTGAAGTACGCGGCGCGGCGCTCGGGCGCGAAGACAAGGCGCACGTCGGTGTAACGGCGGTAGGTGTGTAGATGATAGTGCGCGCCTTGGTAGAGCGTGACGACCTCGCACCAGCGGCCGTCCGTTGCGCAGGCGCGGGTGAGACGCGCGATCTCCGCGTCGCGGGCGCGGGCGAAATCGGCAGCGCCGGCTGCGGCGCGATCGATGTCGGCGGTGACGTCCGTGAGGCTTTCCATCACGTCGATGACGAGGCCGGGGCAGCGGCGTTCGGCGGCGCGTGCGTCCGCCACGAACGCGGGCGCGTCCGGTTCGGTGTTGCGCGCGCAGACGGCGACGCAGTGTGAGTTGGTGAGCACGAGGCCTTCGCCGGAGGCGACGGCGGCGGAGCAGCCGCCGGCGACGCGTGCGGCGCCACGCATGGCGCGATCGAGCCAGGGCTGATCGGGCGCCCAGTTATAGGCGCTGCGCATCGCGTCAGCCGGGACGTGATCGAACGTCCACATGCCCTCTTCCGCCGCGGCGGGCGTGGCGGCGAGCACGAGCGCTGTTACTCGAGCGATCCATTTCAACATTCAGCGATCCATCCCCGAATCGGTAGGCCGCATTGTCTCGATCCTGGCGCGGCGTGCTATAGCTTGGCGCATGAGCGAGCTTCTGTTTCCGCTGCCCGCGCCGGCGTTGCCGATCGTTGGCGAGGCGCGGATGTTCCCGGTGGGGCGCATCTTCTGCGTCGGGCGCAATTACGCGGCGCATGCCCGCGAGATGGGCGGCGATCCTTCGCGCGAGGCGCCGTTCTTCTTCATGAAGCCGGCGAATGCGGCGACGCTGGAGCGCGCGCTGCCCTATCCGGCGGGCACGGCGTCGTTGCACCACGAAGTCGAACTCGTCGTTGCGATCGGCGCGAAAGGCGAGATCGCGGCGTATGGCGTGGGCGTCGATCTCACCAAGCGCGATCGGCAGGACGAAGCGAAGAAGGCGGGGCGGCCCTGGGACGAGTCGAAGGCGTTTCCGCGCTCCGCGCCGATCTCGGCGCGGCGGCGCGCCAGCGCGGCGTCGCAGGTGGACGGTGCGCGTGGCG
>CAZXNY010000277.1:2398-4209 GCA_964642205.1 uncultured Caulobacteraceae bacterium | reverse complement strand
TCTTCCTCTGCATCTGTCGGCGTATCGTTATCGACCACGTCAGCGCCCGCCCGCGCGCCGCACGCGCGCATCGTTCACCGCGTTCTGCAGCGCTTCAAGATCGGCTTCGGCCGCGCGCACCTGCAACGAGGCCGCTTGCCCGCGCAGGCGCCAGCCCGCAGCAAAGCCCAGAACGCCGGCCGCCGCGTACAGCAAGATCCCGGAAAACGCCAAGCCTATCATCGCGTTCGCGCCTTTTGCCCCTCCTGATTTTCTAGCCTTGATCGGGAGGGCGCAAAACCCGAATAGCCTTTAAGGGGTGCGCAGCGCGGCGCGTGCGCCCGAAAACGAGGACCTCTTGAGCCAACGCCAATGCCCCATCGCGTAACGAGCGCGGCGAACCCGCTCGTGAAAACGCTGAAAGCCTTGCACGCCAAGAAGGGACGGAGCGAAACCGGCCTCTTCCTGGCCGAAGGCGCGCGCCTTGCTTCCGAGGCCGCCGAACTCGGCGTTTGGCCAGACATCATGGCGTTCTCGGGCGCTGCAATGGAACGCCGGCAAGTCGCGGCGTTGGTCGAGGAAGCCGAGGCGCGCGGCGTCCGGTGCATCGAAATGAACGAAGCGCTGCTCGCCCAGATCGCGAAACGCGACAATCCGCAGACCGTGATTGGCGCATACCGCCAGCATGCCGCCGCGCTCGATGATCTCGCGGGCGATCTCTTCGTCGCGCTTGAAGGCGTGCGCGATCCCGGCAATCTCGGAACGATTTTACGCACCGCAGATAGCGCGGGCGCAAACGGCGTCATCCTCATTAACCAGACCTGCGATCCCTTCTCCGTCGAAGCCGTGCGCGCAAGCATGGGGTCGATCTTCGCGATGCCGTTCGCGCGCGTGAGCTTCGAGGAGTTCAACGCATGGCGGCGCGCGCGCGGCCTCGCGCTGATCGGCGCCTCGCTCAAAGGCACAGTTCCGCACGACGCAGGCGACGCGGCAAAGCCGAGCGTGCTGCTGATGGGCAACGAACAATCCGGCCTGCCGCCGGAGATCGAAGCGGCGTGCGATACGCTCGCGCGCATTCCGATGAAGGGCCGCGCCGATAGTCTCAACCTCGCTTCGGCGACAGCGATCATGCTCTACGACATCTGGCGGAGACGCGGCTATGCCGGCGCCCGCGCCTAATCTCTCCTTCCTCGTCGCCGACGATTGGCGCGACTATGCCGTCTTGGACAGCGGTGGCGGACAAAAGCTTGAGCAAGTCGGCCCGTACCGTTTCGTGCGCCCAGACGCGCAAGCGCTTTGGACGAAGCGCCACGCAAACGAGTGGCAGCGCGCCGACGCGATCTTCGCGCCGAGCGGCGCCGACGATGATGATGCCGGCCGTTGGCGCTTCAACCGCGAGCTTCCGGAATCCTGGCCGATGCGGTGGGACGCGCTCCAATTCGTCTCGCGCCCCACGCCGTTTCGCCACCTCGCGTTCTTCCCCGAACATTCGGTGCATTGGCGCTACGCGCGCGAAGCGCTCGCCGCACGCGACGCGAGCGCGCCGCAAGCGGAAGTGCTGAACCTCTTTGGGTACACCGGCCTTGCCTCGCTCGCTTGCGCGCAAGCCGGCGCGCGCGTCACGCATGTCGATGCCTCAAAGCGCGCGATCGGCTTTGCGCGCGAGAACCAAAACGCCGCCGGCCTCGACGCCGCGCCGATCCGCTGGATCGCCGACGATGCGCACGCCTTCGTCAAACGCGAAGCGCGCCGCAACAAACGCTACGACGGCGTCATCCTCGATCCGCCCAAATATGGCCGCGGCCCGAAGGGCGAGACGTGGAAGCTCGAAG
>CAZXNY010000277.1:0-2298 GCA_964642205.1 uncultured Caulobacteraceae bacterium | reverse complement strand
TATGTGTCGTTCGTCGCAACTTCGCGCGGTGATCGCCGCTTTGCGCAGCTTGATCGCTTCGCGCTGCATCCGAACCGGGCGCCCGGTGCATCATGTGTTCGACGTGTTAACCCACGTCGAACCTTCATATCCAAGACTTGCGCGGCGCTTCCCTCATGGCGCCGCGCAATTTTTGTCAGGTCTCGATCGAGACACGCGCCTTGAGTTCCGCGAGCACGCGCGGCGCATAAGCCCGGCTCACCGGCGCTTCATCGCCATTGTCGAGCACGGCGAACAAGCGCCCCGAACGATCCCGGCGCACAGCTTTGAGACGCGCCCAGTTGACGAACGTCGAGCGGTGCACGCGCAGCATCACATCGGGATCGAGCCGCTCTTCGAGGTTCGACATCGTCTCCCGGAACAGAAGCGTGCGCCCTTCCCAGTGCAAGCGCACGTAATCACGCTCGGCCTCGATCCGATTCACATCCGGCACCGGCACCCGCAGGAACCGCCCGCGATCACGCACCCAAAGCTCACGATCGAAGCGCGGCCCTTCGCGCGCGCGCGCTTCCTTGCGCAGCGCATCCAAAATCGTTGCAAGCTCTTCCGCGCGCCGCTCCGCATCCTGCGCATCGCGCCGCGCCCGCGCGCGCTCCAACGCCGCCGCCAAGCGATCGAACTCAACCGGCTTCAGAAGATAATCGACGGCCGACGTCTCGAACGCCTTCAGCGCGTACGAGTCATACGCCGTCACGAAGATCACCACTGGCGCCGCGCCCGGATCCATCGCCTCGACGACTTCGAACCCATCCGCGAGCGGCATCTTCACATCGAGCAGCATCACGTCGGGCGTCAGCGAGCGCATCAGCGCGATGGCCTTCGCGCCGTCGCTTGCCTCCCCGACGATCTGTACATTCGCCATCGCCGCGAGCCCAAGCCGCAGCCGGCGCAGCGCCAGCGGCTCATCATCGGCGATCACGATGCGAAGGGGCGCTGTCATCGCCTCATTCTCCATGCGGGAGCCAGATTTCGACGACACAGCCGCTTTGCTGCGTTCTGTTAGCGACGCTGAGCCCACCGCGATCTCCATATAAAAGCGCGAGACGTTCGCGCGTGTTGGCGAGCCCGAGCCCGCGCCGGCTGTTTTCGTTGAAGGATCCGACGCCCGGCCCGTCGTCCATGATCGTTAAGCGCACCAGATCACCGTCTCGGCGCGCCGCCACATCGATCCGCCCGCCATTTTCGCGCGGCGTCACCGCGTGCTTGATGGCGTTCTCGAGGATCGGTTGCAAAATGAGGCTCGGCACGCGCGCGCGCATCACATCGGGCGCGACATCGAAGTGCACGACGAGCTTCTCGCCAAAGCGCGTCTGCTCGATCTCAAGATATTTACGCTGCACATCGAGCTCTTCGGAAAGCGCGGCGAGATCGTTCGGGTTTCGGTCGAGCGAGTACCGGAGGAACGCCGAGAGCTGCATCAGCATGCTCTCAGCCTGCGCGCTCCTGTTCTCCAGAATGAGCGTGGAGATCGCGTTCAGCGTGTTGAACAGGAAATGCGGATTGATCTGGTAGTGCAGCGCTTTGAGCTGCGCGTCATACGCGAGCGAGCGCGCGCGCGCCGCCGCCTCGCTCTGCTCGACGACCTCGACGTGGTAGCCGATCAGCGCCTGCGAAGCGCCCCAGAACGGCAGCACCCAACCCGCATCGAAGAGATACGAAATCAGCGGCGCCGGCTCTGGCGGCATGCCACGCAGCACGCTCGGCCACAGCTCTTCGAAATATTGTCCGAGCGGCGTCACCGCGAACGCGCCGAACACGATGGCGACGTTCGCGAGCAGCTTCGCGCGTTCGCCCTTCAGGAACGACACGCCGAACAGGATCGCGCCCGTGAGCACGAGATAGCTCGCGACCACCAAAGTGCGGTTCAGGAGGAAGGGGAAATCCGCCCAAGCGGAGTCGATCGGCTTGACGCCTTCGGCATTGGCGGCCGCGGTGCGCGCAATCAGATAGACGCCCCAGAACAGGGCGTGCGCGCTCCAGCGGACCACGATCGGCCGCGGGGCAGTCAGAGCACTCAAGGTCGCTGGCGCAATTCCGGCGCGGCGACGGTTGAACATTGGCGCCGTTTCCAGCATTGGGCGCGAGCCTAGCCGAACGGCGCCGCGCCTACCCTCTCATTCGTCGCGCAGGCGCGCCGGCTCGTCGCATAGTCCGCCGCAATGGTCGCACGGTGACGTGCGCGTCAAACCGGGACGAGCGGCTGGAACGGTTCGGCCGGGAACATGGCCACAATGGGGTCGCCCGCGCGGATTTCCCCGC
>CAZXNY010000276.1:0-4216 GCA_964642205.1 uncultured Caulobacteraceae bacterium | reverse complement strand
CCTAATCGACGCCGACGGCGCTATCCGCATGTTTAATCCGGCCTGCGAACGTTTGTTCGGATATTCGGCCGAGGAAGTGACCGGCAAGAACGTCAAGGTGCTAATGCCCGCGCCGTTTCGCGAGGAGCACGACGGTTATCTGCACAACTATCGCACAAGCGGGGTGCGCAAGATCATCGGCATCGGGCGAGAGGTCTTGGGGCGTCGCAAAGACGGCACGACTTTTCCTATGGATCTCTCAGTGGGGGAATCCAAAGAAGACGAGGACGTCTATTTCGTTGGGATCATTCACGATCTGACCGAGCGCAAACGTACCGAAGAACAACTCGCCCAAGCCCAAAAGATGGAAACCGTCGGCCAGCTCTCCGGCGGTATAGCGCACGACTTCAACAATCTCCTCACCGTGATCCTCGGAAACGCGGAAGCGTTGAGTGAAAAACTGCGCGCGCGGCCCGATCTCAAAGCATTGTGCGACGGCATATTTGCGGCGGGGCAGCGCGGCGCTGAGCTTACAAAGCATTTGCTCGCGTTCAGCAGCCGTCAAGTGCTTCGGCCTGTTGCACTAGACTGCAACGAGATGCTCAGCGATTTGCAGCGCTTGCTGCAGCGCACGCTTCGTGAGGACGTTGAGATTGAATTGCGTTTGTCGCCGGTGCTCACGCCCGCACTTGCAGACGCTGCACAACTTGAATCGGCGATCATCAATCTCGCGCTCAATGCACAAGACTCGATGCCCGATGGCGGAAAGCTTGTGATCGCAACGTCGATTGCACCCCTTGATGATCGGTATCGCGATCTCAATCCTGAAGTGCCGCCTGGGGACTATGTGCTGATATCCGTGACGGATGAGGGGATGGGCATGGCGCCCGATGTGCTCGAGCGCGCGTTCGAGCCCTTCTTCACGACGAAAGACGTGGGCAAGGGGTCAGGCCTCGGGCTTTCGATGGTGTACGGGTTCGTCAAGCAATCTGGCGGGCACATTGCGATCTATAGCGAGGTCGGGCTGGGCACGACTGTTCGAATCTACTTGCCGGCCGCGGAAGTCGGCACAGGCCCCAAGGCAGCGCCTGAAGATATCGGCGAAACAGTATCACCGCGCGGATCGGAGCGTATTCTCGTTGTCGAAGACGATCCGTTTGTGCGTGGCTACGCGGTGGCGACGCTCGAAACACTGGGGTACCACGTATCGACTTGCGCGACAGGCCGCGAGGCGCTTGGGAGGTTGAGCGCCGGGGAGAGGTTCGAACTGTTGTTCACGGACATTGTGATGCCGGGGGGCGTGAATGGCTGGGAACTGGCGCAGCGTGCGCGAGATATTGCGCCCAACATTCGCGTCCTATTCACTTCCGGATATCCGCTCGACACGCTGATCTCGAACAACCGGATCGCCGAAGGTGAAACGCTTCTGATGAAGCCATACCGCAAGGCCGACCTTGCGTGGCGGTTGCGGCAAGTGCTCGGCGGGTAAGTTTGGCGTTGCGGCTTCGTATTTGCGGCCAAGTCGCCTACATGGATTTCCATGACCATCGATAACGACGAAGACCTCGAAGCACTGAAGCGCATCTCGCGCATCGTCGCGGATGTGCGCGAGAAGATGGGCGCGGCGCTTGAGCCGGGGATGACGACGCGCGAACTCGACGATCTTGGGCGCACGCTGCTGGAGAGAGAGGGCGCGCGCTCGGCTCCGGAGCTGAGCTATGCGTTTCCGGGCGCGACGTGCATTTCGGTGTTCCCGGAGATCGCGCATGGCATTCCGGGTGATTGCGTCCTTAAGGCTGGCGACCTCGTGAACATCGACGTCTCAGCCGAGCGCGATGGGTATTTTGCGGATACAGGCGCGAGCTTCATCATTCCGCCGAAAAGCCCGAAGCTTGAGCGGCTGACGCGCGATGGCAAACGCGCGCTTTGGGCGGGCATCAATCAAGTGAAGGCGGGCGCGCGTCTGAACGATGTTGGCCGCGCGATCGAGACGTTCGCGGACCGCAACGGCTATTCTTTGATCCGCAATCTCGCGAGCCACGGCGTCGGCCGTTCGTTACACGAGGATCCGAAAGAGATCGCGACGTGGGACGAGCCGAACGAGAAGCGGCGCATCCACGAAGGGCTGGTGTTCACGCTTGAGCCCTTCCTCTCGCTCGGCAGCGATTGGGCGGTGGAGGGCGACGACGGCTGGACGCTGAGCGCCGACACGGGCCGGCCGACTGTGCAGTACGAGCACACGCTCGTCGCCACCAAGCGTGGTGCGCTGGTGCTGACGCTGGCGGCTTAATTCCGCTTGCCACCACGGCCGGGCGCGCCTAGAAGCGCGCCCCCATCCTCGTTTGCGCGCCGGTTTGCCCCCGGCGCCTTTTTGCGTTGGAGCCGCGTGATGCAGTCAATCGGTCTCGATTTTGGCACCACCAACACCGTCGCGACGATGGCGAACGCAGCAGGGGAGGCCGAGGCCTTCCAGTTCGCGCACGAGAACACGGCGTTCAGCGCGTTCCGCTCGGTGCTGTGTTTCTGGAAAGAAGCGGATGCGGCGCGTGTTGCGCACCGTAATGAGGCCGGGCCGTGGGCGATTGAGCAGTTTCTCGAACTGGGCGGCGATTGCCGGTTCATCCAGTCGTTTAAGACATTCGCCGCAAGCCCGCTGTTCACGAACACGGCGATCTACGGCAATCCCTATGCGTTCGAGGATTTGCTCGCGACGTTCTTGCGCAAAGTGCGCGAGCACGCGGGCCGGGATTTTCCCAAGCGTGTTGTCGTTGGCCGCCCAGTGAAATTCGCCGGCGCGCAGCCGGACGAAGCTTTGGCGCGCACGCGCTACGAAACAGCGCTCGATCGGCTCGGGTTCGCCGAGGTGCATCACGTCTACGAGCCAGTCGCCGCCGCGTACTTCTTCGCGCAACGCCTCAAGAAAGACGCCACCATTCTCGTCGCGGACTTCGGCGGCGGCACGAGTGACTTCTCGGTGGTGCGGTTTTCGCCGGGCGTGGGCGGCATCTCGTTCGAAGCGCTCGCACACACTGGCGTTGGCATTGCGGGCGATGCGTTCGACTTCCGCATCATCGACCATCTGGTGTCGCCGATGTTCGGGAAGGGCTCTTACTACAAGAGTTGGGACAAGGTTCTGCCGATCCCGAACGCGTATTATTCGAAGTTCGGAAAGTGGAACCAGCTCTCGATCATGAAGCACACGCGCGATTACGGCGAACTGCAGAAGCTGGCCAAGAGCGCGATGGAGCCGGAGCGCTTGGAAGCGTTTCTGGCGTTTCTCGATGCAGACGCAGGCTATGCCCTCAACCGCGCCGTGACCGATGTGAAGGTTCAGCTTTCACACGCGGACGAGGCTGTTCTGGCGCTTCGACAGGGCGAGGTGAACATCGAACGCAAGCTGACGCGCGCTGACTTCGAAGGGTGGATCGCGGCCGATCTTGAAGAGATCGGAAGCTGCGTGGATGACGCGCTCGCCGCGGCAGGCTTGAAGGAAGGCGAGATCGATAAGGTGTTTCTCACCGGCGGCTCATCGTTCGTGCCGGCGGTGCGTGCGCTCTTCGAGACGCGCTTTGCGCCGGAACGGATCGAGACGGGCGATCAGCTCGTCTCGATCGCGTACGGGCTCGCGCTCATTGCGCAGGAAGAAGACGTGAGCCGCTGGACGGCCGCCGCTTAGGCGCTCTTGGCGAGTTCGGCGTCGATCACGGCGGTGAGACGCGGATCATCCGCGGCGACATCCGGTGCAAAGCGCGCGACCACGTTGCCGTTCCGGCCGACAACGAACTTCTCGAAGTTCCAAAGAATATCGGGCGCTGCGTTCGTCTCGATCTTGAAGCCTTCAAGGCGCGCGCGCATTGGGCCTTCGCCGGTCGCCGCGGGGATCGCTTTCGTCAGTGACGCGTAGAGAGGATGTTGGTCCGCGCCTGCGACGGAGACCTTCGAGAACATTGGGAACTGCACATCGTATGTCGTCTTGCAGAAATCCGCGATCTCGGCCTCGGTGCCGGGCTCTTGGCCGCGGAAGTTGTTCGCCGGAAAGCCGAGCACTTCGAGGCCAGCGTCGCGCTTCGATTCAAACAGCTTTTCGAGCCCTTCATATTGCGGCGTGAGCCCGCACTTTGAGGCGACGTTCACGATCAAGAGCACTTTGCCCTTGTGGGCGCCGAGCGTATCGGCGGCGCCGTCGATGCGCTTGAGCGGAATGTCTTGAATAGCGGTCATGAGCGTTCTCCGGGAC
>CAZXNY010000275.1:0-4218 GCA_964642205.1 uncultured Caulobacteraceae bacterium | reverse complement strand
TCATCACCGTGCCGGACGAAACGAAGCCTGCCGCGCAACGCGAAGATGCGCGGCAAGTTCTTCGTGCGCTCGGCGTCGCTTAAGCAGCAACGGCCGGAACCGGCCCAGTGTAGATCGAACGCGGGCGCACCAGCCGCCGCGTCGTCTCTTGTTCGCGCGCGTGCGCGATCCAGCCGGCGATGCGCCCGCACGCGAACACGCAGGTGAACGCCGCGCGCGGAATCCGCAGCGCCTCGAGCAGCAGCGCGGTGTAGAACTCGACGTTCGTCTCAAGCTTGCGCGTTGGGTACCGCGCCGCGAGGCCTGCGAGCGCCGCACCTTCGATCGCTTCAGCGAATTGCAACCGGCCTTGTGTCTTCGGCAGCTGCGCGACAGCGTCTTTCAGCGCATCCGCGCGCGGATCGCGCACGCGATAGACGCGATGGCCAAAACCCATCAGCCGCTCACCGCGCGCGAAGGCATCATCGATCCATGCTTCTGCGTTCTCCGGCGCGCCAATCGCGTCGATCATGTCGAGCACTGGCCCCGGCGCGCCGCCGTGCAACGGGCCCTTGAGCGCGCACAGACCCGCGATCGCGGCCGAGGCCAAACCTGCTTGCGTCGATGCAACCACGCGCGCCGTGAACGTCGAAGCATTAAGCCCGTGATCCGACACCGTGACGAGATAGGCATCGAGCGCGCGCGCTTCCGCTTCGCTTGGCGCCACGCCTCGCAGCATGCGCAGGAAATCATCGGCGTGGCTGCGCGCGGGATCGGGCGCGATCGGCGTTAGCCCCTGCTTCAGCCGTGCAAGCGCCGCCGTATGCACCGCACTCGCGGCGACGAGCCGGATCGCCGTATCGAGGTCATCACCGTCACCGACATGCGCGAGGCCGACGCGCAATGTCTCGGTCGCGCCGTGCTCCAGATTGAGGCCCGGCAGATGCGCGAACGCATCGGCGCGCGCCCGCCCAATCGTCGCGGCAAGCGCTTCGGCGCTCGGCAGATCGTCGAAGAAGTCACGCCACAACAGGTGGATGACGTCCTCGAACCGCCATCGGCCCGCGAGCTCGCTGAGATCATGCCCTCGGATCACCAGCCGGCCAGCCTCCCCGTCAACGTCCGACAAGATCGTCTCCGCCGCGACGACGCTTTCGAGGCCCGCATCCCATGCGCCCATGACCCGATCTCCTTTGACTTTCACGCCCCCAAAGTGGATCATGGGTTGATTTCGTCAATCTTGATCAAGATAATCAATCTATGCCCTGGATCGATCGCGAGACCGCGCTGGCGCGCCTCGGCGTCAAACCGCAGACGCTTTACGCCTATGTGAGCCGCGGCCTCGTTACCGCGCGGCCGGCCGATCACGATCCGCGCGCAAGCCTCTATGAGTCCGGCGACATCGCCGCGCTTGTGCGCCGCCGCCGCGCGGGCCGCCGACGCAGCGACATTGCCGCGCGCGCCATCGCCTGGGGCGATCCCGTACTCGAAAGCGCGATCGCGACGGTTCGCAATCACCGCCTGATCTATCGCGGGGTCGACGCTGTCACGCTCGCGGAGCGCGCGACGCTTGAAGACGCGGCACGGCACTTGTGGGGACAGGCGCCCGGTTGGCGTCCAAAACGCGAAGCGCCGCGCACGCCGCTGCCATCTGGCCCAACGGCGAAGGCGCGCGGACTTGCCTATCTCGCGCGCCGCACGGCGGAAGATGCGCCGAGCTTTGGGCGTGCGGCGCCCGCGCTTGCGGATGAAGCTGCCGAGCTTCTGTCAGGCGTTGTCGATGCGTTCGCCGGCGCGCGGG
This sequence comes from uncultured Caulobacteraceae bacterium, assembly GCA_964642205.1. Classification (GTDB taxonomy): domain Bacteria; phylum Pseudomonadota; class Alphaproteobacteria; order Caulobacterales; family Aquidulcibacteraceae; genus JBEVOS01. The sequence continues at coordinate 2,438 of CAZXNY010000275.1, read as the reverse complement.
GCGATGGCCCGGTGCATCAACGCCTCGGCGACATGTGGGAGATTCCGCGCCGCCGGCATGACGTGATCCGGCGGGCGCTCGTGCTCGTCGCGGACCACGAACTCAATCCTTCGACTTTCGCGGCGCGCATCGCAGCATCGACGGGCGCGCCACTCGCCGCTGCAGCGCTTGCCGGCTACGCGACGCTGACTGGCCCGCTGCACGGCGAAGCGGCCGCGCGCGCGATCGTGTTTCTCGAAACCGCCGAACGCGACGGCGCAACGAAGACCGTGAAGGAAGCGCTGGCGCGCGCGGAGATCCTTCCGGCCATCGGGCACAACCTCTATCCGCAAGGCGATCCGCGCGCCGCGTCTTTGCTCGCTGCGCTCAAGCCGCGCGCCGCCGTGGCAGAAGCCATCGCGGCCGCGGAAGGCGCGCTCGGGCAAGCCGCGAACATCGACATGGCGCTCGCGGCGTTCACGCTGCAGTTCGATCTGCCGCGCGAGGCGCCGTTCGTGCTGTTCGCGGCGGGCCGTATGGCAGGCTGGATGGCGCACGCCATGGAGCAGCGCGCGACGGGGCGCATCATTCGTCCGCGCGCCAACTATATTGGGCCCGAGCCCGCGGCCGGTTTCGCCACGTCGTAAACGGCGGGCTGCGCGCCTATATCCGAGCTCGACGGAGAACGAACATGACGCGCACGCCCGCGATCTTCTTTGGCCACGGCTCGCCGATGAATGCGCTTGGCGGACCGTATGCCGAGGCTTGGCGCGCGCTCGACCTGCCAAAGCCGCGCGCGCTGTTGATGGTCTCGGCGCATTGGGAAACCGAGGGCGTCGCAGCGACCGCGATGGAAGCGCCGCGCACGATCCACGACTTCTACGGTTTCCCAGAGCCGCTCTATGCGATGCGCTACGCAGCGCCCGGCGCGCCAGCGCTTGCGGCGCGGGTGGCTGAACTTCTGGCGCCGGACGTGGTGATGCAGGACCACTCATGGGGCCTCGATCACGGCGCGTGGTCCGTGCTGATGCATGCGTTTCCTGATGCGGACGTGCCAGTCGTACAGCTCAGCCTCGACGTGCGCCGAAGCGCGCAGGAACACTTCGCACTGGCGCAGAAGCTCGCGCTGCTGCGGGATGAAGGCGTGCTGATCGCGGGCTCCGGCGATGTCGTGCACAATCTGCGCGTGATGAACCGCGCGGCCGACGCGCCCGCGTTCGATTGGGCGCAGCGTTGGCATGACGAGGTAAAGCAGACGATCGCTGCGAACGACATTGGTCCGCTGATCGCGCCAAGCGGCCAAGACGCCGCGCTCTCGATCCCAACTGCCGAGCACTACCTGCCGCTGCTCTACGTGCTGGCGCAGCGCACCGCCAGCGACCGCGTCTCGTTCTTCACCGACGCGATCGATCTTGGGTCCATCAGCATGCTCGGCGTGCGGCTCGACGCGGCCTAGTCCGCGCGCCCCATTCGCCCACCCGCGCCGGGTCGCGTATAACCGGCCCATGCTGATCCATCCGACGGGCAAGTTCAACAACGCGGCCGCGCCGAACAAGCACATCGAAGCGCGCCCGCTGGCCGCCGCGATGGGCGCAGAAATCTGCGGCGTCGATGTCGAGCGGATCAGCGATGCGCAATTTGCCGAAGTGCGCGCCGCGCTCTTCCGGCACAAGATGATCTTCTTCCGCGGCCAGACTCTCACGCATCGCGGGCAGCACGCTTTCAGTCTGCGGTTCGGCGCGTTTGCAGAAGACGCCTACACCAACGGCGTGCCCGGCTTCCCAGAAGTCCAGCCGCTGGTACGCGAAGCGGATGCGCAACGCGGCGGCCTCGTGTTCGGCGGCAGCTGGCACACGGATTCGCCGTTTCTGCCCGAGCCGCCCGCGATCTCGATGCTCTACGGCGTCGATATCCCGCCGTTCGGCGGCGACACGATGTGGGCCAATTCCGCGCTCGCGTATGCGTGCCTCTCCGACACGATGAAGGAGATGCTCGGGCCGCTGAAAGTGCGCATGTCGATGGCGCGCGTGTTGGCGGCGGCGCAGGCGCACAACGACGCAGACGGCTCCGCCATCGGCCGCCTCGCCGCGACGCGTGAGATGGGCAGCTTGCCCGACGACGTCAGCCGCAAAGTGCGTGGGTCCGCGCATCCGCTGGTGCGCACGCATCCCGAGACCGGCGAAAAAGCGCTCTATTGCGATGAGACCTACGCCAGCGGCATCGAGGGACTGACGGCCGCCGAAGCGGAGCCGCTTCTCACGTTTCTCGTGGGGCACATCACTCAGCCTGCGTTCACCTGCCGGCTGCGCTGGGAGCCGGGCACGCTCGCGCTGTGGGACAACCGCATCTGCGTCCACCAAGCGTTTGACGATTACGACGGCTTCCGCCGCGAACTCTACCGCACCACGATCGCGGGCGAGACGCCGCGCTAGCCGCGTAGGGTTTCAAGGAAGTGGTGC
>CAZXNY010000274.1:0-4224 GCA_964642205.1 uncultured Caulobacteraceae bacterium | reverse complement strand
GTGCGAACATGGAATGCTCGACGGCTTCTGCTTCGTGCTTTGCGGGATCTAGAATCGTCCGGTCAATGAAGTAATCCGCCTCGGCCGCCATGAGGCGGCGGACGGAGGGGATCGCGTCGAAGCCGTGCGTATGCCCGTGGAAGAGCCGCAGATCGACCGGCGCTCTTGCAGCGCGCAATGCGGCGAACATGGCTTCGCTAGCAGCGTGATTGACCATGCGATCTGACGTGCCGTGCAGTAGCAGCGTTGGCGGAAAGGTCGCGGATACGTAATTGAGCGGGCTAGCGGCGCGCGCCGCGTCGGCGGTTGCGGTCTCGCCAAGCAAGGCGGCGCCCGATGTTGTGTGACGGCTGGTTTGCGCGCCGATGTGGAACTCGACGGGCGGATGAACGGCAATCACGCCCGCCACCGATGTTGAGACGCCTGTTGCCGCGCCCTCATCGTCGAACGCGGATTCGTGCGGAGCGCCAGCGGCAAGAAGCGAGAGATGCGCGCCGGCGGACGAACCCCAAAGTACGATGCGGTCTGAGTCGATCGCGAGGTCGCTTGCATGCGCGCGCGCCCAGCGAATGGCGGCGCGGACATCGGCGATCTGCGCGGGAAATGGCGCGTCGCCAAGGAGCCGGTAGGACACCGGCATGCCGACATAGCCAAGCGCCGCCATGTCGCGTGCGATGGGGCGCATCATCTCGCGCGAGCCGCCGCGCCAGCCGCCGCCGTGGAAGAAGAGCACCGCCGTGCGCCGCGGTGCGCCTTCGGGCCGGTAGATGTCGAGCTTGCGGTCAGCACCGCCGGCGCTGACGTAGGTGACGCCTTTTTCGCTCGCCATCAGGCTTGCCTCGATGATTTGCCGTCAGAGATTGTGGTCGAAGCCGTAAACGTTTACAGTCTCATTTGCAACGATAGAGCAGGCGACATGAAATTCGGCATCTTCGACCATCTGGAGCGGCGGCACGATTGCGATCTCACGCAGCAATATGAGGAGCGGCTGCAACTGATGGCGCAGGCCGATGAGGCCGGAATCTACGGGTATCATGTCGCCGAGCACCACCACTCGCCTCTTTGTCTGGCGCCGAACCAGTCGGTTTTTCTAGCTGCGGCGGCGCAGCGCACGAAGCGGCTGAAGATCGGCACGCTGGTTTATGTGCTGCCGCTCTATCAGCCGATCCGGCTGCTCGAAGAGACGTGCATGGTCGATCGGCTCAGCAATGGGCGCTTGCAGATAGGTGTTGGCCGGGGCGCAGGCGGCGGGGGCGAAATCGCGCTGTGGGGCGGCAAGGCCGCCGAGTCCGACATGATGTTTCGCGAGACGCTCGAGATCTTGCTCAAGGGCTATCAGAACGATTTCCTGAGTTTTGAAGGCGAGCACTACAAGTTCAAGAATCTCTGGATGGAGCTGCGGCCCGTACAGAAGCCGCATCCTGCGTTCTGGTATGCCGGCAATCCGGAGCACGCTGGCGAACTCGGCATGAATTTCATCGGCGCGGGGCCTGTCGCGCGTACGCGCAAACTCGTCGAGACGTATCTTGCGGCGTGGCGCAAAGGGCAGGCCGAGCCCGGCGCGTGCACGGCGAGGCTCGATGCGCCGCTCTACGGCTCGATGCGCCACATGTTCATCGCAGACACCGATGCGGAGGCGAAGGAGCGCGCAGCCGAAGCGTATCAGGAGTACCGCAAGCACTTTGCAAAGCCGCTGCCGCCGGGCATCGAGCGCCCTGTATTTGCGCCGCCGCGCCCGGCAGGCGGCGAAGGCGCGCCTGTCGGCCCGCAAGCCGCGCGCCTCGGCGGGCCGGCCTCGATGAATCCGCAAGAGGCGATGGAGAACGAGAGCTTGCTCGCCGGCTCGCCCGCCACGGTGCGCGACTTCGTGCGGCGCTACGCGGCGGAGTCCGGTGCGAACTATTACTGCGGTTCGTTTTCGTGGGGCGATCTCACGCACGCGGAATCGTCGAAGTCGCTGCGGCTCTTCGCGGATGAGGTCATGCCCGCGATCGAGCCCGCTCGCGCCAGCGCGTAGTTACGATGCGGGCTCTGCGACGAGCGGCAGCGGCTCGGAAGGCGCGGCGTCGCCCTCTGCTACGGGCCTGTCGCCGTTGGCTTGCGCAGACACGTCAGCTGGCGCCGCTTCCGGTGCAGGCGCTGCGATCGTTTGCGCGGGCGCTTCGGGCGCCGTGGCAGCCGGTGCGGCGGCGGTGGGCGCGGCGGCCGCCGGTGCGGTGCGTGCGAGCGGGCCGTGCGCGCGGCGCGGTTGGAACGGATAGCGCCAGGGCAGCAGCGTGTACGTCTGCGGGCCGCGCCGGCGCATGAGGCGGTTGAGCGCGCCGCCATAGGCGTTCGCCATCGCGGCCATGTCGTCGTCGCTGCGCAGAATGTACGGCGTGACGAGGATCACAAGCTCGACCTTCGTGCCGGAGACGCCATCGCTGCGAAACGCTGCGCCGACAACGGGAATGTCCTTCAGGAGCGGAACACCGGTCTGCGTGCGCGAATAGGAATCCTGCATGATCCCGCCGATCACGCCGGTTGTGCCTTCGCGCAGCGAGAGCTGTGTCGTGACGGAGCGGTTTAGAATGAGCGGGCTGTCGATTTCGGATGTATCGTTCGGCTGCTGCGATGACACTTCTTGGAAAATCTCGATGTCGACGCGGTCGCCATAGGCGACGGGGCGGACGTTCAAGATCACGCCAGTTTGGCGGTACTGCACGGATTGCAGAATGTCGGTGTCGCCGCCGGTCTTATTGTCGGAGGCGCGTTGCGACGTGATGATAGGAACATCCGTGCCGATCAGGATTTGCGCTTCACTGCCCGAGCGGGTGACGAGGCGCGGGGTCGAGAGGATGTTGAGGTTGCGGTTGGTGGCGATCGCGTTGAGCGCCGCTTGCACCGATCCGCGTGAGAAGCTGCGCGCGTAAGAAGCGCCGAGACCGCCGTCCTCCGGAGAGGAGCCGCCGCGCGTATCGAACGAAACCTGCGCCGTTCCGATGGTTTGTTGAAGATACCACTCGACGCCGAAACGGGTCTCATCCGTCAGCGTCACTTCCGCGACGGTGAGTTCGACGAGCACTTGCGAGACGGGCGTGTCGAGCGCGGTCATCAGATCGCGCAACTGAGCGAACTGGCTCGCCGTGCCGCGGAAGATGATGCGGTTTCCGGCAGCGTCGACGCTGATCCGGCCTTGCGCTGCGGGCGATGCTGGCGCGGCGGTGGCTCCTGGAGCAGCGGGCGGCGCGGGCCGGTCGAGTGTGCGGCGTGCGGGCGTGCTGCTCGCCGCTGGCGCGCCCTCGTCCAGCAATTGCGCAAGCTCGCCCGCGCTGGTGTTCTCGACTTGATAAACGAAGACCGATTCTTGATCGCCTACGGACGCGGGCCGGTCGAGTTGATCAACCCAATAGAGCGCGCGCTCGAACGCGGCGGCGCTGGCGGAGAACAAGAGGACATCGTTCGTCAGCGGCACGGGCAGAAAGACGATCGCGGACGGCTCGGTCTGCGACTCATCATGCACGCGGTAGCCCTCGGTGCGCATCGCGTCGCTCACCGCATCTGCAAAACCCTCGGCGCTGTAATAGACAGGACGAATGCGGGCGATTTGGCCGGACGCGAAGCGCGGCTGATCGAGTTCGCTCACCACCGCGGCGGCGGCCGCGACGTCGCGCGCGTTGCCGGAAATCACCAGCGTATTGAGATCGGGGCGCGGCGTGAATGTCACCGCGCCGCGGCGCGGGTAGGATTCGTTGAGCAGCGTCATCATCGAGCCGACATCGACGGCGCTCAGCTCGAAAAACTGCATCACGGGGCGCGAGGCTTGCGGTGTTTCAGGCAGGGCGCGCGCGCGCACGAAGAGCGGGGCGTTGTTCGCCAGCACCGGATCTTCGATCACGCGCACCGCGCCATGCTCGATCTGCACCGCCACGCCGTACTGACGCAGCGCGCCCTGGACGGCGGCGAAGAACTGACGGTTGGTCATTGAGACGGCGCCGCGAAGGGTCACGTAGTCGCGCCGCTCGGCAATGCTCGGACCTGTGTAGTACGGCACGCCGATCAGCTGGCCGAAGACGGTGTCGATGAACTGCGGAAGCGGCTGCGGCGGGAGCGTCGCTTCGATCGGCCGTTCTTGCGGCAGGAGCGCGGCGATTTCCTCGTACGTCGCGGCGGCGAGGGGCGCTGGGACATAAGGCTGATCGGGCTCTTCCGGGCGCGTGGCGCGGCCGCGTTGCAGCACTTCGA
>CAZXNY010000273.1:0-4242 GCA_964642205.1 uncultured Caulobacteraceae bacterium | reverse complement strand
AGCTTCCGCCGCTGCTGGCGCATGGCGCTGTCAGCTTCGCTCAAACCGGGCGCGCCAGCGCCGTTAGATCAGGCACAAGTGACTGATCTAACGTGCCTTTTCAGCAGGCGCTGGTTAATGAACGTCGCCCATCCAGCGCTTCAGGAAGGGCGAAAGCGCCAGCAGAACGCCCCCGGCCACGAGCCCCATGATCCCGACCTCGGTGAAGGTCGCGACATAGGTCGCGAGCTGCCCGGCGGGATCGACCACCTGCCCTGCGACCGTGTCGGACGCGGTGCGCTGCGCGATGATCGCGGCCAGGATGTGCGCGAGCGATGACGACAAGAACCACACGCCCATCATCAGCCCGACAACGCGCGCCGCGCTGAGCTTCGTCACCATCGAAAGACCAACCGGCGAGAGGAAAAGCTCGCCCGTCGTGTGCACGAGGTAGAGCAGCGCCAGGAAGATAAGCGGCACTTTGGAGTTCGCGTCCGCGAACTGCGCGCCGACCACCAGGATGAAGAACCCGATCCCAACCTGCAGCAGCCCAAGCGCGAACTTCACCGGAGTCGACGGCTCGAGTTTGCGCTTGGAGAGCCACACCCACATCGAGGCGAACGGCAGCGCCAGGAGCACGATGAAGCCAGCGTTGAAGCTCTGCGTTTGCGCCGCCGTCATCGCGACGCCTGGCGCGATGGTCAGATCGGTCGAGCGCTCAGCGAACAGCGAGAGCGAAGAGCCCGCCTGTTCAAACAGCATCCAGAACACGACACTGAAGAGGATCATCACCAAAGCGGCGATCATCTTCATGCGCTCTTCGCCGTGAAAGCCAGTGATCGCGTAGGCGAACACGCCAACGAACAGCAGCGGCACGATGATCGGCAGAGCCTGCTCCATCAGTTCCGATTGCTGCACCAAGAGCCACGCCGGGATGATCGCCAAGAGGCCGCCGACCCAGAACAGCCCCTCGAGCGTCGCGGAGAGGGGCTTGGGGGGTTCGGCCTTACCCATCAGGTACTTCTGGCCCATCAGGTACTGGATCAAACCAAGCGTCATGCCGATGCCGGCGAGCCCGAAGCCGTACTTCCAGCCGTAGGTTTGGCCGAGGTAACCGCACGCCAGCGTCGCCAGGAACGCGCCGAGGTTGATGCCCATGTAGAAGATCGTGAAGCCGCCATCGCGGCGCGGATCGCCCGGCGGATAGAGCGCGCCGACGGTCGTCGAGATGTTCGCTTTCAAAAAGCCAACGCCGATGATGATGAACGCCAGCGAGAGATAGAGGATCTGCTCATACGGGATCGACATGCCCGCAACGGTCGCCACATCGCCGCGCGTGCTGAGCGTATAGTCCGCCGTCGGGACGCTCGCGGGGAACGCATCGGTCGCGCCCGTGATCTGCATGCCTTCGGCGCTGAACGTCACCGGATAGCGGACTTCGCCCGGCGCGATGAGGAAGAGTTCGCGCGCGTCGCCGCGGCCCTCGCCTATGATGTCGTAAGTCTGCCCGGCGAACGTGATTTCCTGAACGCTGCCGCGCCCTTCGAACGCCATGCCAAAGTGCCCAAGCACCAGGAACACAGCGCCGATCGTCACCGCCTTGCGCGAGCCCAACCAGCGGTCCGCGATCACGCCGCCGATCACCGGGATCAGATAGACGAGCGCCGCATACGCGCCGTAGAGCCCTTGCGACTTGTGATCCGAAAACAGGAAGTGCTGCGTCAGGTAGATCACCAGCAGCGAGCGCATGCCGTAATAGGAAAACCGCTCCCACATCTCGGTGAAGAACAGCGTCACCAGTCCGCGCGGATGCCCGAGGAACTCGCGGCCCGCTTCCGGCGCCGAAGCGCCCGCGTCGATTGCAGTCATAAAATACCCCCGCTGCGCGACTCTTCCGGTCGCCAGGTCATTGGGGCAGAGGCAAGCACGTACCGGGGGCGCCGTTCAAGCGGCGGGCGACAGGCGCCCCGCGCTCTAGGCGGCGACGCGGTCGGTCTGAGGCGGGACGATCGGCAGTTTGAGCGTGAACACCGCGCCCTCGCCCGGCTTGCTGCGCGCCGTGACGGCCCCGCCGAGCAGGTCCGCGAGCCGGCGCGTGATGACAAGGCCGAGCCCCGCCCCGCCGAAGTGGCGCGTGTTGGAATTGTCCGCCTGCACGAACGGCTGGAACAGCGTTTCCATCTGCTGCTCGGAAATTCCGACGCCCGTATCGGCGACGCTGACCGCCAGCACATCGCCCTCGCGCCGCGCCACCAGCCGCACCTTGCCGTCATGGGTGAACTTGCACGCGTTCGAGAGCAGGTTGCGCACACACTGCCGCAGCCGCGTCGGGTCGGTCCAAAGCCCGTCGAGCCCATCGCCGATGTCGACCATGAGCGCGTTGTTGTTGCGCTCGGCATCGCCGCGCACGCCCTCAACCGTTTCCCGCAGCAGGGCGGCCACGTCGGTTTCCGCGCGCACGATCCGCATCGCGTCCATGTTCGACACGTCGAGCACGTCAGTGATGAGGCCAAGCAGATGGCGGCCAGCCGTGCGGATACGGCCAAGGTCCGCGCTCGCCGAGGCGGGCGCGACGTCGACCACGTCTTCCTCGACGATCTCGGCGTAGTTGATGATGGCGTTGAGCGGCGTGCGCAGCTCGTGGCTCATATTCGCGAGAAACTGCGATTTCGCCGTATTCGCCGCTTCCGCACGCGCTGTAGCGGCGGCGAGTTCTTCCGCGCGCTCGATGACGCGTTGCTCCAGCAGATCGCGTTCGTTCTGCAATGTCGCCTGCGCGGCTGCGAGCTTGCGGTAGGTGTCGTGGCACACATAAGCGACGACGCACACGACGAGGATCAGCCCAAGGCTCGGGCCCAGCGTCAGCAGCGCGCCGGCGCCATCGGCGTGGCCGATAAGCAGCGCAAGCAGCGTCAAGCACGGCGGCGCAAGCAACAGCGAGAGCTGGCGCCAATCGTGGTGACACACCATCACCGCATAGAGCGCGATGCCGAAGAGGTTGCACAGCGCCGCGAGCCGCCCCGCCTCCGAGCCGCTCATCCACAAGAGCACGCCAAACAGAGACCAGATCACGCTGGTGACGACGCCGATGCCGCGATAGCCCATGCGCCACGCTGGCGGCCCGTCAATGGCGCGCCGCGCGATGATGTAGGCGAAGAATTCAGCGATCAGCGCGCCCGCGAGCCAAATGCCGGCCGAAGCCAACCCATAGACCTGCCAAAGCACGCCCGACATCACGAGCGCGAGCGGTGGGCGCATCAGCCCAAGTTTCAGCTCAATCCCGATGGAATCGCGGAGGCCGTCTGGCCCGGCGCCGCCATGCGGCCGGGATAGCGCGAAGTGCATACGACGTTGGGTAACAGGCGCTGGTAAACGAGGTCCGAAGAGACTGGCGCCCAGATACCGTTTAGCGCCGATTACGCCCCGTTTCGGGCCTCTTTGGCCCGCTGCGCATAAAGATCGTGGTCCAGCGTCCACCAGAACGCGCGGCCGCGCTTGGCGCTATCGAGCCAGAAGCCGAGCCTGCGCAGGGTCCGCACCGAAGCGCGGTTGCGCATGTCGCAGCCAGCGATCACGCGTGTAATGCGCGCTTCATCGAACAGCCACGCCAGGATGCGCGCGCTCGCCTCCACCGCGTAGCCTTGCTGGCGGTAGGCCGCGAGAATGCCGTAGCCCAGTTCAATCGTGTCTGGCGCGAGCGCGACGGGCTCGAAGCGAATGTCGCCGATCACGCGCTCATCGCCCTCGTGAATGACGATCGCGCGCGTTGGTGCGGCGTTCGTCCACGCGTTGCGGCGCGCCGCCGAAAGCAGGCGCATGCCGCCCGGCGCCCATTCGCGCGGGACATCGGCGCCAAGTGCGGAAGCGAGCCCGTCCGGCCCTTCCGCCGCTGCTTCACCAAGCGAACGCGTAATCGGCTCAAGCCGCAGCCGCGGCGTAAACAGCGGATAACTCAACTCACGCATGCGCCAATGCTAAGCGCGCCCGCGCGCGCCGTCGCATCACCGGCGCGTGAGCAGATCAAGTCCGGCGAGCAGAAAACCAAGCACCGGCGCCAGAAACCGCCACTGCCCTGTCGAAAAGAAGAAGAACGTGCCCGCGTCGCCGGCCGAGCCGTCGGCGCGCGGTCGCTCGATCGCCTTTGTCATAAAGTGCACACACACGCCCGCGATCAGCCCGGCAAGCGCGAATGACGCCGCCATCGGAAACGGCCAGCCCGGATACGGGCGGCCGACCGCGTCCATCACCAGCACGGAAATCAGC
>CAZXNY010000272.1:0-4243 GCA_964642205.1 uncultured Caulobacteraceae bacterium | reverse complement strand
GCCTCGCCGATCTCTTCCCACGATTGGCCGGGGCCGATCGCTTGGATCGCGCGCGTCATGCGCCCGCTGCGGCCAAGGTGCGCATCCGCGAGCGCGATGATGCGCGGGTTCGGCCACGCGCTCGGCGAAGCTTTGCGCAGCGCCAGTGCGATGGCTTCTTCATCGATGCGCGGATTGTGGACGCAGGCGGTGAGAAACGCCGTCGCGGTCGAGCGCGAGATGCCGGCGTAGCAATGGATGAGGATCGGGGCATTCTTGTCCCACGCTTCCACGAACGCGATCAGATTTTCGATCTGCTGATGCGCGGGCGCGTTCCAGCCGGGGTGATCGTCGTTGATGTCGTGCATCGCGAGTTCGAGGTGATCGGCGACGCCGTGATTACGTGGAAACGCCGAGCCGGGATCAAGTAAGCTCACGAGCCGGTTGGGGCGGCGCGCCTTTGCGATCGAGGGCACGCGCGAGAGGCACGAGACAAGAATGGTCATGCGGCGAGTTCGATAAGCGCTTCAAAGCGCGCGAGGAAGGCCGCCTGCACCTTCGCCGTTGGCAACGGCGTGACGTCGTAGATTTTGCCTTTGGGCGGGGCGCCGAAGATGCCTTTGGCTTCGTCCGGCGTGAAGCCGGCGAGTTCGACGGCTTCGAAATAGGCGCAGATGATGTCGGCGCGCTTGATGATGGCTTTGACGGCGGCGGGCATCGTGGCGGGCAGGCCAAAGCGAAGGTGGATCGCGGCTTCAAGCTTGCTCTCGAAAGCGCGGTAATCGAGCCCCAGGGCGGCTTTGAACGGGCTGATCATGTCCCCGATCACGTATTCGGGCGCGTCGTGCAGGAGCGCGGCGAGCCGGTAGCGCCAGGCCCAGCCGGGTGAGAGATCGCCGCAGATGCGCTCCACCAGCAGCGAGTGCTGGGCGACCGAGAACGCGTGCTCGCCGACCGTCTGCCCGTTCCAGCGGGCGACGCGGGCGAGGCCGTGGGCGATGTCGGAGATCTCGATGTCGAGCGGCGACGGGTCCAGGAGGTCGAGCCGCCGGCCCGAGAGCATGCGCTGCCAGGCGCGCGGTGCGGGCGCGGGCTTGGGTTTGGCGGCGGGCCGAGTCATGAGCGAACCATTGGCCGGAACATACAGGGAATATGGGGCGGCGCTAAGACGCTTGGTTACAGTGTCGGCGTGTCGCCAAGCGCGGCGCGGTAGCGGCGGGAGCCGGTGAGGGTCTGGCCGTCGTCGAGAGTCACCTCGAAATCGCCGGCGGGTGTGGCCTTCACGGCCCGGATACGGGCGCGGTTCACGAGCCGGGAGCGGTGGATGCGGGCAAAGCCCCGGCCCGCCAGGCGCGCCTCCATTGAGGAAAGCGCGCCGCGCGCGAGATGCGTGCGTCCGCCCGCGTGGAGTTCGACGTAGTTTCCCGCCGCCTCCACCCAGGCGATCTCGGCGGGGTCGAGATAGGTGGTGCGCCCGCCCTCCTTGACCTCGAGCCTCGCAGCTGGCGTGGCCTCGGCCTCCTTCGCGCGCCGCCGTTCGCCCAGCCACCAGAAGAGGCCCAGCAGCACGGCGTAGGTCAGGATGTCCTTTCGCCACTCGTAGAACAGGGTCAGCCAGAGCTGGCCGTGCGCGAAATCGTAGTCGCGGCCGACGGCGGCGTAGGCGAGCTTGCGGAGCGCGACCATGCCGGCGATGTGCAGCGCCGAGAACCCCGTGCCGGCGGCGAGGTGAAGCGCGGCGAAGCGCACCCAGGGCGCTGGCTCAGAGCCGCCCGGCGGCGGCAGGCGCGCCCAGGCGAGACCGGCCAACGGCGTCAGTGCGATGAGCGAAAGGACGCTCGAAAACTCCCAGACCCACGGCCCGCGCGGGTCGAGGTCGCGGCCCTCTTGGGCCGCTTCGATGATGTTGGATGTGGCGTTGACGATCACCACGATCGTGCCGACGAGGGCGACCAGAAGCGTCGCGGCGCGCCAGTCAGGCGGCAGAAGGCGCGCGCCGCCCGTCCCTAAATCCTGGCCGCTCGTCCCGCTCATAGCGCCGTTCGTCCCACAGAGGCTGCCGGGCGCGTCCGCGCTGTGGCGCAGTGCGGGGCGATCCGGCTAGCGGATCATCGCCGCGCTGGAGGCTGATTTCCAGGCGGGCCGGAGACGCCGATGCGCAGAGCTTTGTTGATCGCCGCCGCAACCGCCGCGCTCGCGGGCGCCGCCGCCGCGCAGGACTGGACGCATTATGGCGGCGGGCCGGGCGGGACGCGGTTTGCGCCGGCGGCGGAGATCACGGCGGCGAACGTCCACAATCTCGTGCCGGCTTGGACGGCGCGCACCGGGCACGCGCAGGCGCCGGAGGGCGCGCGGGAGAACGCCCGCTTCTCGGCGACGCCGATCCTGGCTGAAGGGCGCCTCGCGCTCTGCACGCCGTTCAGCGGGATCGTCGCGCTCGATCCCGGCACGGGCCGGGTGCTTTGGCGGCGGCAGTTCGACATCGATTACACGTTGCGCCTCGGGAACGGTTTCAACTGCCGAGGCGTGAGCTATTGGCGCGACCCAGAGGCGGCGCGCGACGCGGCATGCGCGGCGCGGCTCTTCATGGGCACCGCCGATCACCGGCTGGTTTCGGTGGACTTGGCGACGGGCGAACCGTGCAGCGGGTTCGGCGAGAGCGGGATCGTCGAGATCAATCCGGGCATGGCGCTCAGGTGGCCGGGCGAGTTTCAGATCACCTCGCCGCCGGTGCTCGTCGGCGACACGGTGATCGTGGGGTCTTCGATTTCAGACAACGGCCGGCGCGCGGCGCCTGTCGGCAGCGTGCGCGCCTTCGATGCGCGCACCGGCGCGCCGCGCTGGAGCTTCGATCCGATCCCGCGCGAAGCGGCGCAAGCGCGTGCGCAAGGTTGGAACGGCGAAGAACCGCCGGTGGAGGGCCACGCCAATGTGTGGGCGCCGATGGCGGTCGATGAGCAGCGCGGGCTCGTGTTTTTGCCGACATCGAGCCCGAGCCCGGATTTCTTCGGAGGCATGCGACCGGGCGACAATCGCCACGCCAATTCCATCGTCGCGCTCGATGCGTCGAACGGCAGCGTGCGGTGGGCGTTTCAGGCCGTGCACCACGACGTGTGGGACTACGATCTGCCCGCGCAGCCGATGCTGGCGACGATCCGCAAGGACGGGCGCGCACGCGACGTCGTTATTCAAGTCACGAAGATGGGGCTGGTGTTCACGCTCGATCGCGATACCGGCGAGCCAGTGTTTGCAGTGGAAGAACGGCCTGTGCCGCAAGATGGCGCGCCGGGCGAAACGCTGTCGCCGACGCAGCCCTTCCCGGTCGCGCCCGCGCCGCTCGCGCCTTCGGAGATCAGCGCGGACGATGCGTTCGGCGTTGCGTTCTTCGATCGCTCGGCGTGCCGTGAGCGCATGGCGGGCGCGCGCGCCGATGGGCTTTACACGCCGCCGTCGACGCAGGGCACGATCATGCATCCGTTTACGGGCGGGGGCATGAATTGGGGCGGGGCGGCGTTCGATCCGGCCACCAACCGGCTCATCGTGAACACGTCGAGCCTGATGCACCTCATCACGCTCTTGCCGCGCAGCGCGACCGAAGAGCCCGACGAAGAAACTTACGAAACGGAAGACACCGAGTTCGCGGCGATGCGCGGCACGCCGTACGCGATGACGCGCGAAGTGGTGCTGAGTCCGCTCGGTTTGCCGTGCAATCCGCCGCCGTGGGGCTCGATCACGGCGGTCGATATGGACAGCGGCGACATCGCGTGGCGGCGCAATCTCGGCACGACGGAAGATCTCGCGCCGCTCGGTGTTGCGCTGCCGTGGGGCACACCGAATGTCGGCGGGCCGCTCGTGACGGGCGGCGGGCTCGTGTTCATCGGCGCGGCGATGGATCGGTATCTGCGCGCATTCGACGCCGTGAGCGGCGAAGAACTCTGGCAGGGCCGGTTGCCGGCTGGCGGGCAGGCGACGCCCATGAGCTACGAATGGGAAGGCCGCCAATACGTGGTGATTGCATCGGGCGGGCATGACGATCTCGGCACGGCGGGCGGCGATTACGTGGTCGCGTTCCGCTTGCCGCGCGCGGGCGAGCCGGGGCCGTCTTTCTGGTCGCGCACCTATGACCGCCCAGGCGGTCGGTTCGCGGCGCTGATGATCGGGATCGTTTCCGTTCTGACGATCGTTTCGGGCGCGGTGTTTTGGCTCCGGCGGCGCCGCCGTGCTGGGGTAAAGCGTTGAATCGCCTTGGCGCCGGGGCCACATC
>CAZXNY010000271.1:0-4258 GCA_964642205.1 uncultured Caulobacteraceae bacterium | reverse complement strand
CAAGGCTGTAGGTCACAAGGATACCCGCGATGATGACGATGGCCGGCAGCGCCGTCGATTCCAGCGAGATCGCCAGACCCTGAATGACGTTGGTGCCATGGCCGGTCACCGACGCCTGTGCGATCGACTTCACCGGACGATAATCGGTGCCGGTGTAATATTCGGTGATCCAGATGATGAGACCTGTCACCACAAGACCGACAATACCGCAATAGAACAGCGACGCGCCGGTGAAGCTGAGCTTGTTCACCGTGGTCATCACGGTGCCGAAGCCGACGAGGAAGTGCAGCACCAGCGCGATGCCCACCAGCGAGAGAATGCCGGTAGCGATCAAGCCCTTGTAGAGCGCGCCCATGATCGACTGCGAGGCGCCCAGCTTCACGAAGAAGGTGCCCGCAATCGAGGTGAGGATGCACACGCCGCCAATGGCGAGCGGGAGCGTCATCGTGTTCATGAGATACGGCGTGCCGGCAAAGAAGATCGCGGCCAGAACCATGGTCGCAACGGTGGTGACGGCATAGGTTTCGAACAGGTCGGCGGCCATGCCGGCGCAATCGCCCACGTTGTCGCCGACGTTGTCGGCAATCGTGGCGGGGTTGCGCGGATCATCTTCCGGGATGCCGGCTTCGACCTTGCCGACGAGATCGCCGCCAACGTCAGCACCCTTGGTGAAGATGCCGCCGCCGAGACGCGCGAAGATCGAGATCAGCGAAGCGCCGAAGCCGAGCGCAACGAGCGAGTCGACGACCGTGCGGCTCGTCGGCTCAAGCGCCATGAAGTTCGTGAGGATGAGGTAGTAAACCGCAACGCCGAGCAACGCGAAGCCGGCGACGAGCATGCCCGTCACCGCGCCGGCTTTGAACGCCATCTCAAGACCGGCTCCGAGGCCCGTCTTCGAAGCTTCGGTCGTGCGCACGTTGGCCTCGACCGACACGTTCATGCCGATGAACCCGGCCGCGCCCGAAAGCACCGCGCCGATGATGAACCCAACCGGGATTTGCCACGTCGGCCAGAACACCACCGCGAGCAGCACGGTTAGGCCAGCGCCCACCCAGCCAATCGTGGTGTACTGGCGCGAGAGATAAGCCTTCGCGCCTTCCTGAATCGCCGCGGCGATTTCCTTCATGCGGTCCGTGCCGGCCGGAGCCGAACGGATCGACTGGCTCTGAATCCAGCCGTAGAGCGCCGCGACGGCGCCGCAGGCGACGACGAGCCACAAAATCGTGTCGAGGTTCATTGATAGTCCCAGCGTTTCTTATTCTGGAGGCTTGATGCGCCAAGTATTGGCGCCGCTAGAGCAGCGGCCCCCCGCCAAATCGGCGCGGACACTGCCAAAACCCGCCACAATTCGCAAGAACGAGCGAAGGCATTGTTTCAGCGTTGGGATTCGGTGGAGCGGCGGCTCGAATAGGACGAGACGATCGTCACGTTCCGGACGGCCCGGGGGCCAAGCGCCTCGGTGGCCGCGGTCCGGAAGGTCTGTAGCGCGAGCGGCTGGTTGAGCTGGTCGTCCCGCCGGGGGTCGGCCAGTTGGGTCCTGTGAGCCGCGCGGACCAGGGCGTCGCGCAGGAAATGGGCCCGCTCGCGCGTCCGCCAAAGGTCGACGCTGTTGTCGATGTCCAGCCGCAGCGAAACGAACAGGTAGTTCACAAGGACGCCGTTACGGACCACCGGGACCGCAATGTAAGGCGCGTCCATCGTCCGCGCTGCGCCCGCCTCTGCTTGCGGCGCGGGTTGCGCGGAAGCGCTGTTGGACAGGCCGGCAAGCAGCGTCGAGGCCAGCATGGCGGCGGCGATGGCGCGTTTGGCGTTCATAGGCGGAGAGTCCGCCCAGAGGGTGAACGAAAGCTTACCGGCCGAGCTTGTGGCGGTAGCCGCCGGCGCGGATGGGCGCTCCGTCTGCAGTCACCCCCGCCCCGGCCGCCGTCCGTCCAATACGGGTGACCTGCAGGCCAGTGGCGCGCGCTGCCGCCTCGATTGCAGTGCATGCGCCGGGCGGCGCCGTGAACAGCAGCTCATAATCGTCCCCGCCTCCCATCAACACCTCGACGTCACCGCCTTCCGCGACCCATGCCTGAGCGGGCGCCGAGAGCGGGATGGCGGCGAGGTCCAGATCGACGGCGAGCTTAGAGGCAGCGGCGATCTTCGCGGCGTCCTGCGTGAGACCATCCGAGACGTCCATGGAAGCGGACGCATGCGCGGCGATCGCGGCGGCGAACGCGAGACGCGGCGTCGGCGTGCGGTACCGGTCAATCAGATAGGCGGTGTCCTCTTCAGGCAGTTCGTACGCGATCGAACCGCCGAGATGCTGCAACCCCAGCATCCCGTCGCCAATCGTTCCTGTGACCCAGACATCCTCACCGGCACGCGCATCCGCGCGCGCGGGCGTGCGCCCAAGCGCCTCCCCGATCACCGTCACGGACACCGCGAGCGGCCCGGGCGTCGAAGTCGTATCGCCGCCCAGCAGTGGCGCATCGAAAGCGCGAAGATCTTCACCAAGCCCGCGCGCGAAGGCGGCGATCTCTCTAGCGTCCCGTCCCTGTGGCCACATCAGCGCAACGAGCACGCCGACAGGTTTGGCGCCTTTCGCCGCGATGTCCGAGAGATTCACACGCAGCGCTTTCTTCGCGACGGTCTCAATCGGATCGTCCGCCAAGAAGTGTACGCCTTCGACGATCGCGTCCGTCGTCAGCACCAAATTGCCGAGCACGGCGGCGTCATCGAGCAAGCCGCGCGCGCCAGCGTGCGTCGCCAGCGGCGCAAACAGTTTGGCGATGGTGTCGAATTCGTCGGCCATCGCTCAGGCCGCCCGCACATCCTTGGCGACCGCGTCGAGCGTCGCGTTCACGAAGCCAGGCTCTGGCCCATCGAAGAACGCTTTTGCGACCTCGACATATTCGTCGATCACGACCGCCGTCGGGATATCGCCGCGCGCTTCGAGCTCAACCACCCCCGCGCGCAAGATCGCGCGTGCAACGCTATCGAGCCGCTCCAAGCGCCAGCCCTGCAAGCGGCGCGCGATGGCGCGGTCGATCGTTTCCTGCCGCTCTACTGCCAGTTCAACGATCAGTTTGAAGTGCGTGAGGTCGCCCTCGGAATCGTCGAGCGCGCCCTCTTCCGCAGCGGGCAATTTGCCGTTCGCGAAGTCGCGCATGACGACGGCGGGCGCTGCGCCCGACAGCTCCATTTGATAGAGCGCCTGCACGGCTGCGAGGCGCGCAGCCCGCCGCTGGCGCGCGCGGTGACTCATCGGCTGGTGTTGGTGAGCTTGCGCTTCAGCGAAACGAGCGTGACGCACGCGCGGGTGGCTTCGCCGCCCTTATCGCGTCCATTCGGATTGGCGCGGTCTTCGGCCTGCGCCATCGTATCGACCGTGAGGATGCCGTAGCCGCATTGGATCTGGCGGTTCATGCCGAGATCCATCAGCGCGCGCGCGCTCTCGCCGCACACGTAATCGTAGTGCGAAGTCTCGCCCCGGATGACGCAGCCGAGCGCGACATAGCCTTCATACTTGTTACCATACATTGCGATCGCTTGCGGCACTTCGAACGCGCCGGGCACTTCGATCACGTCCACCTTGGCGCCCGCTTCAGCCGCCACGGCATGCGCGCCTTGCAGAAGCTGATCGGTGATGTTGCGGTAGTAGGGCGCGACCACGAAGAGAAGGCGCGCGCCCTCGATCTTCGGAAGCTCCATTTTCGGCGGGCCGGCGTCCATTTCTCAGTTCTTCCCGTTCTTGAACCCGCGCCAACCCGCGATCACGAGACCATAGCCGTCCAAGCCGACGAGGCGCTGCGGCGAATCCGACAGCACGACCATCTGCCGCACGCCCAGCTCGCGCAGAATTTGCGCGCCCACGCCGTATTCGCGCAGCATGTGGCTGTCGCGATCGGCTTGCTGCACGGCGTCGGGCGCAATGCCGCCGAATGCGCGCGCCACCCAGCTCGCGGATTGATCGCGCAACAGCACGATGACGCCCGCGCCCTCTTCGTTTGCGATTTCCGTGATGGCGCGTTCGAGCAGCCCACCGCGCTGGCCGCCGCCGCCCAGCAAGTCCTGCGCGACCGACACGCGGTGCATGCGCACGAGCGTCGGCTTGTCGGCCTTCACCTCACCCTTCACGAGCGCGGGATATTCGGCGCCGTCGAGATTGTTGCGGAACAGCGCAACACGGAAGCCCTTGCCGTAGCGGCTCTCGAACGGCTCATCGAGCACTTTATCGATCATGTGATCGTGCACGCGCCGGTACGCGATGAGG